>CANCRO010000009.1 GCA_947380605.1 Chitinophagaceae bacterium | reverse complement strand
GTAATACCAGTTGCCACATCTACCATAAAAATGATAGCATCTGCTTCTTCTAATGCGATTAAAACCTGCTTTCTGATTTCCTTTTCAAATATATCTTCACTTTTTGGAACAAATCCTCCAGTGTCTATCACATTGAAAAATTTACCATTCCATTCCGCAATTCCATATTGACGATCTCGTGTAACTCCACTGACATCATCAACGATTGCTTTTCTCTGTTCCAACATTCTATTAAAGAAAGTACTTTTCCCCACATTTGGCCTTCCTACTATTGCGACTGTAAAACTCATTGTATATTAATAATTGATGTAAATAAATGATTGTTGATTAATAACCATATTCTTTCAACTGCATTTCGTTGTCTCTCCATTTAGGTCTAACTTTTACAAATAACTCTAAAAAAACTTTGTTATCTAAAAACTCTTCAATATCCTTTCTAGCAAGGGTTCCTAGTTGTTTGATCATTTTACCCCCCTCACCTAAAATAATACCTTTTTGGGTATCCCGTTGTACAATGATTTCAGCTCCTATTTTTATCAAAGTAGATTTTTCTTTAAATTCCTGCACCAAAACAGTCGCATGGTAAGGTATTTCCTCACCATAGAGTAAAAATATTTTTTCTCTTATTAATTCGCTTACAAAGAATTTGGTAGGTAAGTCACTGATGTCATCACCTTCATAAAAAGCTGGTCCTTCTGGTAATAAATCAAGAATCACTTTTAACAAATGATCAATGCCTTTCTTTTTAAGTGCAGAAATAAGAACAACTTCTTTGCAATAGCTCTGGGATTTGAAAAAGTTTGAAATCGTTTTAATATCCTCATCACTAACCCCATCAATCTTATTAATGACTACTAGTGCAGGAGCTTTAAGATTAAGAAAAGTGAAGATAGCATGACTTTCTTCAGGATTTTCTCTTGCGTCTGTGATTAAAAGTGCTACATCAGCATCTTCTAAACTACCCTTCACAGCTTGCATCATTTTTTCGTGAAGCTTATATTTAGGTTCAATGATGCCTGGGGTATCTGAAAAAACAATCTGGTATTCAGGATCAGTTAGAATAGCTTTAATTCGATGTCGAGTAGTTTGAACCTTATGCGAAACAATAGCCAATTTTTCACCCATTAGGACGTTCAATAAAGTACTTTTTCCCGCATTGGGCTTTCCAAAAATATTAACGAAACCTGATTTCATGCCTGTTTTATAAAATAAATCTAGATAGATGACTTTGACTACCGCATGCAAATTCGTAGAATGGAGGAGGTAATCAAATTCATTAGCTAAAAAGTTGCTAAGAATAAAAGGGCTCAAAATGAGCCCAGTGTTAGTTGCGAAGAGAGGGATCGAACCTCTGACCTTCGGGTTATGAGCCCGACGAGCTACCGCTGCTCTACTTCGCGATGCAAAAGTAATGGATTTTTATCAATTCTTTGATTATGATTAAAAAATTTGTGAAATACCTATAAAAATTGAAGAAAATGATACGGTAATTAATTTATCAATGAGGCAATGCTATCCTCTTATATAAATTGATTTGTACAGATATAACTCAATTGATCAAAGCCATCTTTTTGAAACCTTTCAATTTTCAAATTTCTTAATTAGCAAATAGATTAAGAATTTATTATCTCAATTCCCCTACCTTTGAAAAATAATTTGTTCTTTTTCATCGTCTGAATTTCCGGGGTGCTTCTTTTTGAGAGGCTGAGATAAAACCCGTACAACCTGCTCAAGATAATACTTGCGAAGGGAGAAATGCAAATACTTAATGAACTTTTCGTTGGTATTTCCCTGTACGTTCTATTCTCCTCTCTGGATTTCAGTCCAAATTTTTAAAAAATGAAATTTCTATTGGGTACTTTTTTTAGTACACTAGCATTACTTGTGCAAGCGCAAGAACCATTTAAAGTAAAAGATACTTTATATCTTCAACCAATAGAAGTAAACTCAATAAGAGCTAGTGAAAAATCCCCTTTCTCAAAGGTTAATCTCAATAAAAAATCAATCGCAAGCAATAACCTTGGTCAAGATCTACCCTATTTATTAAATCAAACTCCATCAGTTGTAGTGAATTCTGATGCAGGAAATGGAATAGGATATACAGGAATCCGAATAAGAGGTACCGATGGAACAAGAATCAACGTTACCTTAAATGGAATACCTTATAACGATGCTGAAAGTCAAGGAACTTTTTTTGTTGATCTTCCAGATTTTACATCCTCTGTAAATAGCATTCAAGTTCAAAGAGGGGTTGGAACTAGTAGTAATGGAGCTGGGGCATTTGGTGCTAGCATCAATCTTTCTACCAATGAGGTCAATGATTCCTCCTACGCTGAATTTAATAATAGCTATGGTTCTTTTAATACTATGAAAAATACCATCAAATTGGGCTCTGGAATAATTCATAAACATTTCACCATTGATGGCAGGTTAAGTCGAATTAGTAGTGACGGATATGTAGACAGGGCTTCATCTAATCTTAAATCATTTTATTTTAGTACAGCCTTTATCGATAAAAATACCTCACTACGCCTAAACATATTTTCAGGAAAAGAAAAAACATATCAATCTTGGTATGGAATTCCAGAGCATATGTTGAATACGAATAGAACTTATAATTCGGCTGGTCAAGATCATCCAGACAAACCCTATGATAATGAAACAGATAATTATACACAAACCCATTATCAACTTTTTTACAATAACAAGCTAAGTAATTACTGGAAAACTAATGTAGCTGTGTTTCTTACTAAAGGAGCTGGATACTATGAACAATATAAAGCCAATCAAAGTCTCGCTAATTACGGAATTGCTGATTTTTATTCCGGTAGTTTACGTATAACTCAATCTGATTTAATTAGACAGTTATGGCTAGAAAATAATTTTTATGGTAGTATTTTTTCGTTTCAACAAAGCAAAAATAAGTCCCAATTAATAATTGGTGGTGGAGTAAATAAATACGACGGTAAAAATTTTGGAAATGTTATTTGGACCAAGGTACAACCATCAATAAGTTCAAATTACCAATGGTATAATCATACTGCTTTTAAAAATGATTTTTCTTTTTATACTAAATGGACGCAACAAATTTTTAAATATTGGCAAAGTTTCCTTGATATTCAATATAGAAATATTACTTATACTATAAATGGATTTAGAGATAACCCAAGTCTTTTAATAAATACAAATTATAATTTTATAAACCCAAAAGCTGGTTTAACTTTCACTAAAGATAAATGGCAAGCATTTCTATCTTATGCAATGAGTTCGAAAGAACCTAATCGAGATGATTTTGAAGCAGGCAAGTCATTACAGCCCAAATCAGAAAAATTACAGGATATAGAATTGGGAGTGGAAAGAAAAAGTAATATAATTACTTATGGTGCCAATTTATATTTTATGAATTACAAAGATCAGTTGGTACTAACTGGTAAAATAAATGATGTAGGAGCTTATACAAGAACTAATATAGCAAAAAGCTATCGAGCTGGAATAGAATTACAATCCAAATTAGTGCTTACGAAATGGTTTAATATTGGAGCAAATTTAACCCTTAGTGAAAATAAGGTAAAAGATTTTACAGAATATATTGATGATTATGACAATGGAGGACAGATTACGAATAAATACCAAAAGTCAACCCTGTCATTTTCTCCAGCTTTAATAGCTGGAAGTTCGTTAAATTTTATTGCATTCAAGAAAGGTGAAATAAGCTTTATCAATAAATATGTCAGCAGGCAATATTTAGATAATACTGAGAATAATAGCAGAAGCCTTAATGAATATTATGTTCAGGATATTAAAGTAAGCTATCTGTTGAAATGCAAAATATTAAAAGAAGTAAGATTGATAGGACAATTAAACAATATTTTCAATAAAAGATATGAATCTAATGGGTATACTTTTAGTTATGTATATGGAAGTTTGACTACTGAAAATTATTATTTTCCAATGGCTCCTTTAAATGGGATGTTGGGTGTTAATATAAGTTTATAAAAATTAGACTTGGAATTTATCTCTCCAATGAAGCATACCACCAGTTAAATTTTTTACATTGGAGAATCCAGCAGCGGCTAGAATTAAACATGCTTGTCCACTTCTATTTCCACTTCTGCAATAAACAATCACTTCTTCATCTTTCCAATTTTCAATTTCATCTAACTGCATTGATTGGATTTGACCAAGAGGAAGTAATATTCCTCCTATATTAAATTCAGAATTTTCATGAGGTTCTCTAACATCTAAAATATTTAATTTCTCCCCAGCATTTATTCTGTCTTTTAATTCCTCGATTGAAATAGTTGTCATTTTTTTATTTTATTCTTGATTGAGTAGTATCTATTGGTGATTTTTTAATGGAAGAAATATACAAATCCATTAGTTGACCTGACCGTATAAATAAAGGCCTTTTTTGCTCATCCATAGTTTCTGGAATTTGCTTGTAAATAAAAGCAGAGGCAGTATCTGTAACCACCCCTTCGGCAATTACTGCAGCAATATTAACGCCTAATAAATCTAATTGAGCTTTTGCTTCACCATAAGTTAATCCAATTAAATCTGGCACCATAGTTTCTTGATCCATCAGACCTCCTGCAATTAATAAACTAATTCTACTACCCCACTGCACTTTATCTCCAGGTGAAATTCTACTTCCTTTATAATATTGCTCCAGAATAGTACCCTTCATAAAATCTGCCTTCATAGTGGTATCGCCTAATTGCAAATGATTTCTTTTTAATAGTTCTAATGCAAAACCATAACTCCTTCCCTCTAATGATGGCATTGTTACCATTGGAGGAATATATCTATTAACGGTGATATAAACAGTACGATTTATTTTAACAGTCGAATTTGAATCGGGTAATTGCTTAATAATTGTACCTCTGGCTATGGTATCATTAAAAATTGAATCTTTAACAATTACATCAAATCCCTTGCTTTCAAGTAATACTATTGATTGCTGATAATCTTTACCAATTACTCCTGGAACTGTCAAATATTCACCATGTTTTGTAATCCAACCTAATAATTGTAGCAATAAAAAAATCATCAATATAGCCAATGTAATAGCAGCTAGCAGATTAACCCAAATAGATTTATTAGTGATGAACTTGAACACAGTGAAAATTTAAGTTAAATTACCATTTAATTAATCAAAATACTTTTAAAATTAGCATCAAATTAAACATTCTTCAATCAAGCTAGAATAAAAATCTTGTAAAGACCATCCCATTGCTTTTACTTGCTGAGGTATGATACTTGCCTCACTTTGACCTGGCACCGTATTTATTTCTAACATATAAGGCTCACCATTAGATTCATTATATATAAAATCAATACGAATAACCCCATTACAATTAAAAATAGTATAGGCTTTTATAGCAGCTGATCTTATTTTTTCAGCAATTGATTCATCTAATTTTGCAGGAGTTATTTCTTGACTGGCTCCATTATATTTAGCTTCAAAATCGAAAAATTCTTTTGTCGTAATTACTTCAGTAATTGGCAAAGCAATGATCTCCCCTTTTGACTTAAAAACTCCAATGGTAAATTCTCTTCCTTTAATATATTCTTCTATAAGCACCTGTTCATCCTCTTTAAAGGCTTTTTCTATAGCTTGAGGCAAATCATTTTCAATATTTACCTTACTCATACCGATACTACTTCCTCCATTATTTGGTTTTACAAAAACGGGTAAGGTGAGTGTAGAAAGTATTTCCTTAATTGAGAAAGTAGATTGCTTAAATAGGTGAAGGGACTTAGCTACTTTAATTCCTCCAAAAGCAGCTACAGCAACTGTATAACGTTTATTAAAAGTTAAAGCAGAGGTAGCAGTGTTACAAGAAGTATATTTAATATTCAAACAATCAAAATAGCCTTGCAATTTACCATCTTCTCCAGGAGTACCATGTAATCCTATTAAGACAGCATCAAATAAAATTTTATTTCCGTCAACATTTATGGAAAAATCATTTTTATCAACCACCACTTTCTCTCCATTTGGCTGAGTATAGAACCACCCAGTAGTAGAGATGTCAATCAAATAACCCATCCACTTTTCAGAATCCAGGTTATTTTGAATGGTTATGGCAGATTTATAAGAGATGACGGCTTCTCCTGAAAAACCACCAGTAACTAGTGCGATTGTTTTTTTCATTTGTTGACAAAAATTAATAATACAAAGAAACGAAATTTGACTTGAACGAAGGAAACGGATTTTAGGATAATTTTAAAGAAGAATACTTTAATAAAAGATTAAAGTGTGCTATTCAATACCTTCATTTTGAGACTCAAGAACAAATTTCCAATTACCATCAGCTTGTTTCTTCCAAACACTAACGTATGTTCCATATAAAATCGTGTCTTTGTTGTTTGGTTTTAAAGAATATACACCATAGGTATAGCCTAATTCGCCGGAGCTAGCGACAGATCCACCTCTCGGTTCCCAAGTCATCATATAGGAATTATTGTCTAATTGACTTACATAATTTAAAGCCTGTCCTCCTATTAAGGGGAAAGTTCCGGGTCTAAGAAATACCCCTTTATTATCTATAAATTGAATTAAAGCGAATTTAATCCCCTTTTGCTCACTTAATTTAGAAAACGATCTGTCGGTATCCAATAATTGAAAGATATTGTCAACTGAATTAGTTGAAGGCTTTTTGGTATTACAAGAAAACATAACACAAATAATTACAATCAATAGTCCATTAAAATTTTTAATCATTCGTAATTATATTTAAATAATAATATATATAAAAAAGCGAACATATCTATCGATATATTCGCTAACAAATTAAAAAAAGTAATTAAATGAAACTTATAGGTTGAATTAAAGAAAATTCTATCTAAAAGAATATTTAATTAGAAAAATATTAAATATGTAATTTGGCTTTTTTAGCCATCAAATCATCTACAGTTTCTTTGTATAAATCATCTGGTACACAGCAATCAACCGGACAAACTGCAGCACACTGAGGTTCTTCATGAAAGCCCTGGCATTCAGTACACTTATTAGGTGTAATATAGTAAGTATCTGCACTTACTGGGGAATTCCTTTGATCAGCTTCAACTGTTGATCCGTCTAGAAGTGTGAAAGAACCTTTTACTGTTGTACCATCAGCGATGGCCCATTCAACACCACCTTCATAAATTGCGTTATTAGGGCATTCTGGCTCACATGCTCCACAATTAATACATTCATCAGTTATTTTAATAGCCATTTGATTTGATTTAGAGTTAAGTAAATACGAAATTTGTATACAAAATAAGTAGATAAGAATGAAATTACAAAATCGAATTGAAATTTTGTGTAAACTCAAAGATTATTTAATCAATAATTCTGAGGAATGGCAACAAGTAAAGCATACTGCCTCTATCCACAATGGTTGGTTTACGCCAGGTTTCATCGATTTATCGATCAATAATATTGTTGAACGATATCTGGATGAAAATGATCTTCGTGCATGGGTAAAGGACTATTCAATCATAGATCCCCCTAGTCCAAAAAATATAGGCATTGTAATGGCAGGTAATATTCCAATGGTTGGATTTCACGATTTTCTATCGGTATTCATCAGTGGACATTTTCAGACCATTAAATTGTCTGAAAAAGACAACCAACTTCTCAAACATTTGGTATTAAAAATGTATGAATGGGATAGCAAAATGAAACAATATGCACAATTTGCTAGTCTATTGAAAGGTTGTGACGCCTATATAGCTACTGGAAGCAATAATACTGCTCGTTATTTTGAGCAATATTTTGCAAAATATTCCAGTATTATAAGGAAAAACCGTACTTCAATAGCAATTCTTGACGGTAGTGAAACAAATGAAAATCTGGAAAAATTGTCAGATGATATCCATTTATTTTTTGGGTTAGGGTGTAGAAATGTCACCAAAATCTATGTTCCTGAAGAATATAATTTCCTACCCTTGTTACAGTCATTTCATCAATATAAATATTTCTCCGATCACCATAAATATAAAAACAATTACGATTATAATTTGTCTATTCAATTAATGAATAACCGATATTATATGACGAATGAGAGCACTTTATTAGTTGAAAATGATTCCTTATTTTCTCCTATTAGTCAGTTAAATTATAGCTTTTATAATAATAAAGAAACTTTAATAGAAAATTTAAAAAATCAGGAAGATATCCAATGTGTTGTAGGACTAGATATCCCATTTGGAAGGGCACAGCAACCTGGGTTAAGGGATTATGCAGATGGAATTGATACCTTAGATTTTTTACGCAAATTGTAATTATATTTACCCATTGCCTCCTAATAAATTGTTAAAGATGACAATGATTAATTTGCATTTTGTCAGTGCATCGTTACTTTGTATTTTAAGGCATGAAAATTGATTATTGTAAATTTTATTACCGATTAAAATTTGATTAATTATGAAATTAAAACAGGTTTTCTTAACAGTTGCTATCAGTGCGGTTACTGCTTTTGGGGTAATGTTTACTTACAACAAATATTTACAAAATTCCAAAACTTATGGAGGTCAAGAAGCAGGAGTGATTCCTTCAAATTACAAATTTGCTAAACTTGCTGAAAACACTTCAGTTAATCCTCCGGGTGCAGTCGATTTTACACAATCAGCGGCAGCGGCTTTGCCAACGGTAGTTCATATTAAAACTAAAACCAATGCAAAGCAAATAAACAATAATTTACCCAGAAATCAGCGACCTAAAAACCCTTTTAGTGATTTTTTTGGTGATGATATGATGGAACAATTTTTTGGTAATCAAAGAGGTTATATACCTGAACAAAAGGCATCAGGTTCTGGAGTAATTATTAGCGCCGATGGTTATATTGTTACTAATAATCACGTTGTTGAAAATGCAGATGAACTAGACGTTACTTTAAGTAATAAAAAATCATACAAAGCCAAAGTAATTGGTACAGATGCTGCCTATGACCTAGCCGTTATCAAAATAGAAGAATCAGGTTTACCATTTTTACTCTATGGAAATTCAGATGAAGTAAAAATTGGTCAATGGGTATTGGCATTAGGCTATCCTTTAAATTTAGAAACTACCGTTACAGCTGGTATTGTAAGTGCAAAAGCTAGGAGTCTAGGACTAAATAAAGGGACCAAGACCAACTCTCCGGTAGAGTCATTTATTCAAACAGATGCAGCCGTAAACCAGGGGAATAGTGGTGGTGCACTCATTAATACGAATGGATATTTAATAGGTATTAATTCGGCAATAGCCTCTCCAACAGGTTATTATTCAGGTTATTCATATGCAATACCAGTAAATATTGTAAAAAAAGTTGTGGATGACCTTATCAAATATGGTAGTGTGCAAAGAGGTTATTTAGGGGTAGCTACAGTGAATACCAATGATATTTCTGCAGAGGCAAAGACAAAAATGAATTTAAATTTCAAAGGTGACGGATTAGTAATCACTGAAGTTTCTGCCAACAGTGGTGCTGCAGATGCAGGATTGAAAAAGGGAGATATTATTAAATCAGTCAACGGTGTTGCTGTAACACTTCCTTCTGAACTACAGGAATTGGTAACTCGATACAAACCGAGCGATAAAGTAACCGTAGTGTTCTCTAGAAATGGTACAGAAAAAACCATCGTAGCTACTTTAAAAAACAAAGCAGGAAATTTTGATTTAGTAAAGAGTGATAATTCGGCCATGTCAAAATTGGGTGCAGAATTCATTACTTTAACTCCAAAAAAAGCAAAAGAATACGGAATACCAGGTGGTGTAATAGTTAAGAAAATTGCTGATGGAGCCTTAAGTGATCAGACAAGAATGAGAGATGGATTTATCATTGTAAAAGTAGATGACACTGAAATCAAAACGATAGAGGATTTAACCAAAGCACTGAATAATGTTAAGACCATAACGATCAGTGGTTTTTATCCAGGATATGATGGATTATATGATTATCCGATCACTTTGGATTAAAAATTGACTTTCTTTAAAAAAGGCGCGTTGATTTCAATGCGCCTTTTTTAATAGTTGAATTATTCAAAATAGATTATCCTATTTTTCAAAAACTCTATAGTCCCAAGGATTCAGTTCAAATGATTTATTCACTGATAAATTATAATCCCCTTGAGTAAATACATTTTTAAATATTCCTCCTAAGTTTCTATCCAATATAGAAAAATGAACCAATTGGCTACTTAAATTTAATACTACTAAAACTTCATGTTCTCCATTTTTTCTTAAATAGGCTAATACCTTATTTTCTACATTGGTTTGTAAAACAATAGTTGCTGATTCGGTATCACCCGCTCTTAGCGCTGGATTATTTCTTCGAAGCTTTAGTAGGGTTTTATAAAAATGATGCAATTCAAATTTATCCGACCAATCAATGGCATCTTTCTCAAAAAATTGTAACCTTTTCAAATTAGGTAACTCCTGACCACTATAAATTAGCGGTATTCCGTCCCAAGTAAAACTATGCACTGCAAAGGCTTTTGCGGCATCACCATATTTTTCATATTCAGTTCCATTCCAACTATTTTCATCATGGTTAGAAGTAAACCACAATTTTAAATTATCCTTTTTTCCAACATGGGAATATCTATTTAATACTCCATCTAAAATATTTTTATCCTGATGTTTCTTATAAAAATCTTCTGTCTGGTGCATCCAAGTCCAAGTATAACAAGCATCAAAAGCTTCATAATAATCAGGATTTTCCAATGGATCAGTTTCAGCTAACCAAAACAAGGTTTTTGTTTTTTCAATTGCTGTTCTTGCTTCTAACCAAAAATCGAGTCTAACCCAAAATGCTAAATCACATCGAAATCCATCGATATCACATTCAGTAATCCAATATTTCATTGAATCAATCATTGCTAACCTTAAATTAGGGTTATTATAATCCAATTCAATGATATCATCCATTCCACTAGCAATTTTAAAATCTCCAGTTGTATTATCTTTTTTATAATATTCAGGATGAGTAATAGTCCAAACATGATCCCAACCTGTATGGTTAGCCACCCAGTCGATAATAATTTTAAATCCTAATTCATGAGCAATTTTTACAATAGATTTAAAGTCCTCCAAATTTCCAAATTCAGGATTAATAGAAGTATAATCGCTACAGGCATATGGACTACCCATTGTACCTTTTTTGAGTTTTTGAGCAATTGGGGTAATGGGCATGAACCATAAAGTGGATACCCCCATATCTTTTAATCTGGGTAATTCGTTTTCAAAAGCCTTAAAAGTCCCTTCTTGGCTATATTGTCGAATATTCACTTCATATACATTGGTAGTATTGATCCAATCTGCTTTTTTAAAAATCATAGTAGAAAAAGATTGATTTAATGAGGACTTAAAATTAATTACCAATGAAAAGAATACACTACTTTAATCTACCAATTTAACTGATTGGCGGTATAAATTAAGGCTCAAAAGTAAGATGGATTTTCGATAAATCATCTATTCAAAATTAACTCACAACATTGTACCTTTGAGTATATTATTGCAATTATTATGAAACAATTCAATGTTCCAGCAATTTATAGAAGTACTTTAATAGCCGCTGTTAAAAATAGTCGTAAAATAAAGGATAAAATGAAGAAGGACTTTAGTCCTACCCTGCTCGATTTTGGCGAAATTCAGCTTTATCTTTCCCGTCATTTTGGTTTATGTTATGGAGTCGAAAATGCAATAGATATTGCTTTTAGAACTATTGATGAGAATCCTGGGAAAAGAATTTTCTTATTAAGTGAAATGATTCATAATCCCCAGGTAAATGCAGATTTAAAACAAAGAGGTATTCAGTTTATTCAAGATACAAATGGAAAAGAAATTATCCCCTTCGATACAATTACAAGTGATGATGTAGTTATTATTCCTGCTTTTGGAACAACTTTAGCTATTGAGAAGAGACTAAAAGATATTGGCATAAAAACTGAGCAATACAATACCACCTGTCCTTTTGTAGAAAAGGTATGGAATAGAAGCGAACAAATTGCACAAAAAAAATACAGTGTAATTATTCATGGTAAACCTACCCATGAAGAAACAAGAGCTACCTTTTCTCATGCAGCATTTAATACGCCTACCCTTGTGGTGAATGATATGAAAGAAACCATTTTATTAGGAAAATACATCACAGGAGAAAAAAATAACGAAGATTTTTACAGTGATTTTTCCGGTAGGTATTCTGAAGGCTTTGATATTCAAAAGGATTTACAAAGATTTGGGGTAGTAAACCAAACTACCATGCTAGCAAGTGATACCCAAGCTATAGCTGACTATCTAAAGGAATTAATGATTAATCATTATCAGCTTACTGAAGAAACAGTCAGTGAAAAATTTGCTGAAACTAGAGACACCCTCTGTTATGCTACAAATGATAACCAATCTGCTGTTTACGGATTATTAAAGCAACCAGCAGATTTAGCGATTGTAGTTGGTGGCTATAATAGTAGTAACACTTCACATTTGGTAGAATTATGCGAAGAAAAATTACCTACTTATTTTATTGATGGTGAACAGAAAATTAAATCTAACTCATCGATTGAGCATTTTAATTTTCATAAAAAAGAAAGTACTATTTCTACCAACTTTCTACCCAACAAAAAGCCGATAAGAATATTATTAACTAGTGGAGCTAGTTGTCCAGATACAATGGTAGAAAATGTAATCAAAAAACTTGTATCGTTCTATACCAGCAGTAAAACTATAGAAGATCTTACCAAAGAATTTGAGAATACTTAGAATAGAAATTTAGTAAACCAATCGAAGAGCAAATGCTAATTGTTCCTCCATACTAAGGTGAGAATTATCCAAAACAATCGCATCTTCTGCTTTTCTCAAAGGACTAATTTCTCTTGTAGAATCGAGGTGATCCCTAGTCTCTAAATTTTTTTTGACTTCTTCCCTGGTAATTTGAGGGTTTTTAGGACTTAATTCCTTTAGTCTTCTCTCTACTCTAATATCACTATCCGCCGTCATAAAAAGCTTTATTTCAGCAGCAGGAAAAACAGTAGTTCCGATATCTCTGCCATCCATAACAATACCTTTATTAACACCCATCTTTTGTTGTTGAGCTACAGCAAAAGTCCTTACTGCTTCAATTGCAGCAATAGCACTTACTTTTTCAGCAACGGAAAGATCTCTAATCAAAGTTTCTATATTTTCGTCATTGAGATAAATATCAGCATGGGTAGAATCAGGATTGAAACGAAAATCGATATTGATATTTTTTAAGGCTTCAGACACCTTTTCTTTATTTGATAAATCAATACTGTTTCTTAAAAAAAATAAAGTAATGGCACGATACATAGCTCCACTGTCAATATAAACATAGCCTAACTTATTGGCCAATTGTTTAGCTAGTGTACTCTTTCCACAAGCTGACCAGCCATCGATAGTTATAATTTTTTTATCCATTTATGCAAAAGTCAAGTAAAAAAATCCAATCAACAAAAAATATATTGATGGTTTGAATAGAACTCTAAATTTATAAAAAAAGCCATCCAAAATAGGATGGCTAAATATACTTAGTTTAATAATTAGGCTTTTGATGGAGCTTCTTCTTTTTTCTCTTCAACTTTCAGCGTAAATAAGATTTTCTCCCCTTTTTCATCTAAGTCAGCTATAAGCGTATCCCCTGCTTTTACCATCATATTTAAAATTTCTTCCGCTAAAGGATCTTCTAAATATTTTTGGATAGCTCTGTGTAATGGCCTAGCTCCAAATTGAGCATCATATCCCTTATCTGCAATGAAATCTTTTGCTTTTGAACTGAGTTCCATAGTAAAGCCTAGATTAACTAATCTTTTCATCACACCTTTCATTAAGATGTCTATAATTTCAAATATATTTTCGCGGGTAAGCGAATTGAAAATTACCACGTCATCGATCCTATTCAAAAATTCTGGACTAAAGGTGCGCTTTAATGCTTTTTCTATGACCGCTTTATTATTTTCTTCTGCGTTTTGAATCCTAGAGGCAGTAGCAAAACCTACCCCCTCACCAAAATCTTTCAGCTGCCTAGCTCCAATATTGGAAGTCATGATGATAACAGTATTCTTAAAATCAATTTTTCTTCCCATACCGTCTGTTAGTAAACCATCATCTAAAACCTGTAGAAGAATATTGTAAATATCTGGATGGGCTTTTTCAATCTCATCAAGCAATATTACGCTATATGGTTTTCGACGAACACGCTCAGTAAGCTGACCTCCTTCTTCATAACCAACATAACCTGGAGGAGCCCCAATTAAACGACTAACAGTGAATTTTTCCATGTATTCACTCATATCAATTCGAATCAGTGAATCATCATTATCAAACATGTAGCGCGCGAGCGATCTAGCCAACTCAGTTTTACCTACACCTGTAGGGCCAAGGAAAATAAATGTACCAATTGGTTTCTTAGGATCTTTAAGACCGACTCTATTCCGTTGAATCGCTTTAACCACCTTTAAAATGCCATCTTCCTGACCTACCACTACATTTTTAAGATCTTCTCCCATACGACGAAGCTTATCAGTTTCAGCCTGAACCATCCGTTTTACTGGAATTCCCGTCATCATGCTGATTACTTCTGCAATATCTTCCTCTTCAATGGGGAAACGCTTATGTTTACTTTCTTCTTCCCAATCGTTTTTAGCTTTTTCAAGTTCTTCTTGCAATCTTTTTTCAGAATCTCTTAAAGAAGCCGCTTCTTCAAAACGTTGACTTTTTACTACCTTATTTTTTTCTAATTTAATGTCCTCTATTTTCTTTTCTAAATCAATTACATTTTCTGGAACATTAATATTTTTGATATGCTTGCGTGCACCCACTTCATCTAATACATCAATCGCCTTGTCTGGCAATAAACGATCAGTCATGTATCTTTCGCTCAATTTTACACAGGCATCAATGGAAGATTCGCTGTAAGTAACATTATGATAATCCTCATATTTACTTTTGATATTCGTAAGAATCTGAATGGTTTCTTCCACTGAGGGTTGTTCTACAATCACCTTCTGAAAACGCCTATCTAATGCACCATCTTTTTCAATATGCATACGGTATTCATCCAAAGTGGATGCACCAATACATTGTAATTCACCTCTTGCAAGTGCTGGTTTAAAAATATTACTTGCATCTAATGATCCACTAGCTCCACCAGCTCCTACAATGGTATGAATTTCATCTATGAACAAAATAACATCTCTATTTTTTTCAAGCTCATTCATGATCGCTTTCATCCTTTCTTCGAATTGACCACGATATTTAGTACCTGCCACTAATGCAGCAAGATCCAGCGATACTACTCTTTTATCGAATAATACCCTACTCACTTTTCGTTGAACAATTCTAAGTGCTAATCCTTCCACAATGGCTGTTTTACCCACCCCAGGTTCTCCAATCAAAATAGGATTATTCTTTTTCCTTCTAGAAAGAATTTGGGAAACCCGCTCAATTTCGTTTTCTCTTCCTACAATAGGATCTAGGGTTCCATTTTCAGCCAATCTAGTGATATCTCTACCGAAATTATCTAAAACAGGGGTTTTTGTTTTTGGCTGAGTCCCTGCACCACCTCGTTGCGATTTTTGTTGTTGACTAAATTGTTTCCTTTCTTCATCAAAATCTTCTTCTGACTCGTCAGAAAATTCAGCAGCTGGGGGTGTAGAAGAAACAAATCCTAATTCATTTTTAAAAATGTCATAATCCACATCAAATTGATTTAATATTTGAGTGGCAATATTTTCTTTGTTTTTTAAAATTGATAACATCAAATGCTCACTCTCTACCATCACACTCTTGTATGCCTTTGCCTCAAGAACAGTAATTCTAATGACTTTTTCTGCCTGCTTGGTTAATGGGAGGGAATTAATATTAGCAATATTTTTACCAGTTTTATCCTTAACAGCCACCTCAATTTCTTTCCTTAACTCATACAAATCAACATTCAATGATTTTAAAATCTTAATGGCCGTATTTTCACCATCACGTATCAATCCTAACACTAAATGCTCAGTGCCTATAAAATCATTTCCTAATCGCAAAGCTTCTTCTCTGCTGTAAGAAATAATTTCCTTTACCTGTGCTGAAAAATTATTGTCCATTTATAGTGTATTTATATTTTAATAATAACGAATAATTAATTGAATTGTTTGGAAATAATCATTCTATTGTCTTGAGAAAAATGCCTTCTATGAAATTCATTACTAGGTCAAAACAATTGAATCAGTAACTTTTAAATATCATTCAAAATCTTTCATTAAAACGAATAAAAGCTAAAATTTCCTTTACTTTACAAAATACCAAAAACAAATATTATAACAAAATAATTTATAATTTAAGAAAATGGAAAATTGATACCCATTTTCTATGATTTTATCAAAGTTCGTACAAATGAATGTCAAAATAGATACCAAAGAGAAATTCACCGTAATTACTCCTCAAGTTACTCAACTTTCTGCTAATATGACAGTAGAAATCTCCAATTTGTTGCTTCCCTACCTACAAAAAGACATACCACATATTATATTTAAAATGACTTCTATTTTAGACCTAGAGGAAGAAGTGGCAAACTTACTAGTAGAAGTTCAACAGCGATTTTATGAAAACAATTGCTCCTTTGTAATTTGTGATTTGCAAACCAAGGTGTCAAAGAAACTAGATGAACTAGAAATACTTGAATTATTGAATGTAACTCCAACAGAAAGTGAAGCATGGGACATTGTTCAAATGGAAGAGATTGAAAGAGAATTATTAGGAGGACAATAGTAATTTATTAAAACAAATGCAGCTTAAAAGTCAATAACAAAGTCTATATCAATAGACTATTCATTTTAATATAATTCATACCAAATTTTGTTATCACTTACTATTTTAGGCAATAATTCTGCTATACCAGCCTTTGGAAGAAATCCGACTGCACAAGTACTTCAATTGCAAGATGACTACTTTTTAATTGATTGTGGAGAAGGCACTCAATCACAGCTATCCAAATACAAAATTCGTCGAAGTAAAATCAATCATATTTTTATATCTCATTTACATGGTGATCATTATTTTGGTTTGATTGGACTTTTAACGAGTATGAGTTTATTAAGTAGAACACAAGACTTACATATCTATGGTCCAGCTCAACTTGAGCAAATAATAAAAATTCAGCTAGAAGTTGCCGATACTAAGCTAACCTATTCACTTTATTTTCATGCTATTCATTCATCTGGTATTTTATTGGATGAAAATAAATTTACCGTGACTGTTTTCACAGTAAACCACCGTATTGAGTGTTGGGGTTTTTTGTTTAGACAAAAAAAGAAACCGAGAAGTATTGATGCAGCTAAAATCAAAGATTTTAAAATTCCAGCCTCCTTTTATCCTAGACTTCAAAATGGAGAAGATTATACTAATCAAGATGGAACCGTGATAGCGAATGAATTAGTAACTACTGCCAATATTCCTAGTAAAAGTTACGCCTACTGCGCTGATACCATTTATGATGAAGGGTTGATTGATATTGTAAGAGAAGTAGATATGTTGTATCATGAAACTACCTACCTAAATGCAGCAGCTGATAAAGCCGCTGCAAGATTTCATTCTACGACTAGTCAGGCTGCGAATATCGCTCTAAAAGCAAAGGTTAAAAGACTTATCATTGGACATTTTTCATCAAAATATGAACATTTAGATGACTTTTTAACTGAAACGACCGAAATATTTAAGCATACAGAGGTTTCAAAAGAAGGAACCTGCTATTTTATCCTATAGTTTTTAAATACTCTTTTACCCTTTGATGAATGGGAGCACTTAAAGGTGTGACCGGTAAACGAAGAACATTTTGAATAATTCCTAACTCATATAAAAATGCCTTTACTCCAGCAGGATTATTTTCTGCAAACAATAAATTATACGCTTCCACCAAGGGATCATTCAATTTTTTGGCTAATGTGAAATCATGATTTAATCCAGCTTTTACCATTGCAGAAAATTGTTTAGGAAAACAGTTCGCCGCCACACTGATTACCCCGTCAATTCCACAAGCTAATTCAGGTAAAACAAGATCATCATCACCACTAGCCACTAAAAAGTCAGCAGGTCTATCTTTTAAAATTTGAATACATTGACTGATATTATTTCCTGCTTCTTTTATACCTGATATATTGGCAACTTCATGAGCCAATTTAAGCGTTGTTGATGCCTCAATATTACGACCAGATCTACCAGGAACATTATAGACAATGACTGGCTTAGGAGAAGCCTCCGCTATTAATTTATAATGCTGAAATATACCTTCCTGAGATGGTTTATTGTAGTATGGACAGGTGCTTAAAACCGCTACTGCCTTATCTAATGGATAATTTTGTACCTCATTAACTACTGCTTTCGTATTATTTCCCCCTATTCCAATGACTACTGGTATTCTTCCATTAATTCTTTCAAAAGTATACTGAATGATATCTAGTCTCTCTTGCTTATCTAGCGTTGGAGTTTCTCCAGTTGTACCTAAACTAACAACATAATCAACACCATTATCAATGATAAAATCAATCAATTTACCCAAAGCATCAAAATCGACAGATTCATTGGCTTTAAATGGTGTTATAATTGCTACACCCGTTCCGCTAAGTTGCTCACGTAGATTCATTATAAAAATTTCGGTGAAGTTATTAATATACCTCGAAATTTGAAAACAAAAATAACTCCCACTTTCCCCATTTTCATGGTTTTAACTAACATTGAAGTAATTAAAATTGCTAACACCTTTAAATAATGATACATTTGATATGTGATTTATTTTTAATTTATTACTAAAGTCTTTTCATCACCCTTTTAATTTTTAACTAAATAAAAGAGAATAATGTTGCAAGAAGAATTTAAAAAAGTGGAAGAATTAGCGCTTCACATCAAAGCTTATATTCAAACAGAAATAGAGCTTATCAAATTACTTTTTGCCGAAAAGTTATCTAAAATTTTATCAAATTTTTTAGCCATTATGGTACTGATATGGTTATTATTGATTGGTATTTTATTTGCTTCCCTTTCGCTAGCTTTTTTAATAGGTGAAAGATTAGGCAAAATGTCTACGGGCTTTATTATAGTTTCCTTTATTTATTTACTCCTTGCAGTGATAACTTGGTATTTAAAAGAAAAAGTAATTAGAATACCTATTCTGAATGGAATTCTTAGACAACTTTTCGATAACGAAAATAAATCAGAAGAAAATAAATAGGTTTCTGTTTTAAGCAGTAAAAATCGAAAATTTAAGAAGGCAGATTTTTTTGATTCAGCACCTTAGAATGTGAAAGGTATTGGGCATTAGGACTATAAATGAAAAGGCAGGTTCCATTTTTTATTTTATCAATTATTGCACGATGCAAAGCTGGAGGAACTGCAGGACAACCCCAACTTCTACCAATATAACCTTGTGACTTTACAAGACGCTCATCAACATAAGGTGCACCATGAAGTACAATTGCTCTTTTATTAGCATTATCATTAAACCCACTTTCTATTCCTTGTAACTTCAAAGAATAGCCATTCCCGCCAATGTAGGTATCCAATGTTTCATAAAAACCTAGACTGCTTTTATTACTAGCAATTGAATTTGAAAATTGATGGGCATATTCTCTTCCAGACTTTGCCCCATGAGAAACATAAGTTTTATATAAAACTTGAATTTTTTTAAGATCAATAATGTATAATCTTTTCTCAGAAGAGGGTTTACTATAATCAACAATAGATAAAATGTTAGTATTATTTAGCAATCCCATTCTAGACATATAATTAAATCCTCTTACTGCGTAATCAAATACCTGACGATTTAGACCCATTTTATGAAGCTGAAGACTGTCGTAAAGACTATTTGAAAAAATGATGCTATTTAATGGTGAAAGTCTTTTGACTTTTTTACTATTATTAACTATAGCTAATGGATTATCTATATTTAGATCAAAGTCAACTGTTTTAAATTTAGCAAAAACAAATGAAAACTTAAACAATAGAATGACCAAAAACAGAAGAAATAAATTACTTTTTTTGATAAGGACATTTCTCATAAGATGTACGTTTTACCCATTACCTTAACTAACGCTCACATCTTAGCTATTATTATAAAAAGTATTGTTAAAACACTAAGAAATTAGCGCTTCATATAAAACCTCGATCGTGTGAAGCGCTTTTTTTCCTGTACCATCTTTTATTTGGTGACGACAACTGGTTCCAGGAGCTGCAATGATAACTTGATCTGATTGATTTCTAACCGTTGGTAATAATACGAGTTCAGCTATTTTCATTGAAAGATCATAATGTTCCTTCTCATAACCGAATGAACCAGCCATTCCACAACATCCAGAAGGAATAATTTCCACTTTATAATTGGCAGGAAATGACATCATTTTAACGGATGGAGATACAGAAGAAATTGCTTTTTGTTGACAATGACCGTGCAATTGGATTAATTTCTCCTCAGTAGTAAACAGGGAGGGTTGAATAGCTCCTTTTTCCATTTCAGATGCGATAAATTCATCAATTAGAAAAACATTCTTTGCTAATTTTTTAGAAGCCTCTAAAAGATGATCATCCGCAAGGTCTATATACTCATCTCTAAAAGTAAGTATAGCAGAAGGTTCTATTCCAATCAAAGGACTTTCGGCACTTATAATTTTGCTAAAAATAGAAATATTTTTGTTCGCTATTTCCTTTGCCTTTCTTAAAAGCCCTTTTGATAACCAGGCTCTCCCACTCTCTTCATGCTTTGGTATAATTACCTCATAACCTAGTTTTTCCAATAATAAAATGGCTTTAATGCCAATAGCGGTATCATTGTAATTAGTAAACTCATCACAAAATAAATAAACCCTTTTAGCAGATTGATTAATTGAAGAATGCTTTCTTTTATTATACCATTTTAGCAAAGTGGTAGTATACAAAGTTGGCATGGATCTTTTAATACCGAAACCCACTAATTGCTTAATCAAATTACTAATGATGGTATTGGTCATCATGAAATTATATATACCAGGTACTAAAGCACCTAATTTAGCTGAAGCTGAAAAATTAGCAATCAATTTAGAACGAAAAGGAACACCATTCGCATCATAATACTGTTGTAAAAATTCTGCTTTCAATTTAGCCACATCTACATTAGATGGACATTCTGATTTACAACCTTTACAACTTAAACAAAGATCCATCACTTCATAAATTTCTTTATGATCAAAGCGGTTCATCTTTTCAGAATTAGTAAGAAACTCTCTTAAAATGTTTGCTCTAGCACGAGTAGTATCTTTCTCCTCTTTTGTAGCCATAAATGAAGGACACATGGTACCACCAGACAAATGTGTTTTACGACAATCTCCTGATCCATTACATTGTTCGGCATGTTGCAATACATCCTGATTTTGATATCGAAATACTGTATTAAACAAAGGTGTCTTTTGGCCTGGAGTATACCGAAGCATTGTATTCATGGATGGCGTATCCACAATTTTATTAGGATTAAATATATTATTTGGATCCCAAGTATATTTAATCATTCGAAGCAGTTCATAATTTTTAGCCCCTACCATTTGTTGAATAAATTCACCTCGCAATCTTCCATCTCCGTGTTCCCCACTCAGCGAACCATTATATTTTTTTACTAGCGTTGCAATTTCTTCTGCAATCGTTCTAAATAATTGATTGCCTTCTGCTGTCTTAAGATTGATAATAGGTCTTAAATGAATTTCACCAGATCCTGCGTGGGCATAATGAACAGCATGTAAATCATATTTTGTAAGCAAGTCATTAAATTCAGCGATATAGGCTGGAAGATCTTCTACAGCTACAGCAGTATCCTCAATTACTGGAACCGCTTTTTCATCTCCAGGTAAATTGCCTAATAAGCCAAGACCAGCTTTGCGGAGTGTCCATATTTTTTTAGTATCCTCTCCAAATAATAATGGAAAATGATATCCTAATCCAGCGGAGCGCATCTCTTCTTCTATCTGAGCAGCAATAACACTAATTTCTTCGCGGGTAGACCTTGCTAATTCTACCACTAATATAGCTCCAGGATCACCTTTCACAAAGAATCGATTTTTACTTTGTTCTAGATTACCTTTTGTACATTCTAAAATATAATGATCAATTAATTCACTAGCACTAGGTTTATATTTTAAAGCAATCAAATTAGCTAATAAAGACTCATTGATAGTATTAAAATGGACACAAAGCAATCCTGTTTCTTTTGGAGGTAAGGGATTTACATGTAATTTAATTTCTGTTATAAAAGCTAGTGTTCCTTCAGAACCTGCTATTAACTTACAAAAATTAAAATCTTCTTCTCCCGCTGTAAAAGGTGCAGAATCGAGCAAAATATCTACTGCATAGCCTGTATTTCTTCTTTCAACAGACTTTTTAGGAAACTCCTTTCTAATTTCTTGCTGATTATCATAGTTACCCAATAATGAACGAATTGAGCGATACAAGTTTGCCTCTAAATCTGTTCCATCACATTTTAAGTGAAATTCATCCAAGGAAAGTGCTTTAAAAACAACTTCTTTGCCATCACTTAATAATGCTTTTACTTCCAACAAATGCTCCCTAACACTTCTATACACTACAGAATTTGAACCACAAGAATTATTCCCTACCATTCCCCCAATCATAGCCCTGTTGGCAGTGGAAGTTTCCGGGCCAAAAAATAAACCATGGGGTTTCAAAAACATATTTAATTCATCCCGAATTACACCAGGTTGAACGCTTACCCAACTTTCATTCGCATTTAATTCAAGTATTTTAGTAAAATTTTTAGAAACATCTACTACTATTCCATTTCCCACTACTTGTCCAGCAAGTGAGGTGCCAGCGGTACGAGGTATTAATGAAGTGCCATTTTCAGTAGCAAATTGAATAAGTATTTTTAAATCATTTATGGATTGGGGAATAGCTACTGCCAAAGGCATTTCACGATATGCAGAGGCATCTGTTGCGTAAAGTACCCGCATTTTAGTATCAAAAAAAAACTCCCCCTCCAATTTAGCAGCGAGTTCTTTGAGTAGATTAGTAGAGATCAAATTGTTCATATTGTAATAAAGAACAAATTTAAATCATTTTTAAGATAGTTAAGAAATTAGAAATTTAGAATATAGCTCTTGAATTTTTGAAGAATTCGACCGAATTAAAGGTAAACTGGAGTAAAAAATATAGAATGGATTGAATATGCTTATTTATTAAAATAGGAAAGCTTATTAAACATATAATTAAATAGTCTTTCCTTCTTTCAAAAGTTCCTTTTTTATACCCGTGATGATATCATTTTTTTTAATGATGTTATCATTACGCTTCAATGCTTTTAGAGAACAGTAACGAATAACATTAATGATGGACCCTCCAGCAATTTCATATTTATCTGCAATTTCTTCTAAATGAACATTTTTATCCAAAATTGACTTATCAGAAAAAGCATTTTTCCATATAATTTCTCTTTGTTTAGCATCCGGAATAGTAAAATAAACCATATTTTGAAAACGTCTTGAAAAAGCATCGTCCATATTGGCTTTTAGATTGGTTGCTAAAACTATAATACCGGGAAAATCTTCAATTTTCTGTAATAAATAAGAGACTTCCTGATTAGCAAAGCGATCATTAGAACTAGAAGTCTGAGTTCTTTTTCCAAAAAGTGAATCCGCCTCATCGAAAAATAAAATCCAATTTTTATTCATTGCTTGATCGAAAACTTTTCCCAAATTCTTTTCAGTCTCACCTATATATTTAGAAACAATCATTGATAAATCAATTCGATACACATCCATATTGGCATACTTTCCAAGTAAACAAGCAGTTAAAGTTTTACCGGTTCCTGGGGGACCAAAAAACAATGCACGATAACCAGGTTTTATTTTTTTATCCAATCCCCAATCATTCAATAAAATATTTCCATGAGCCATCCAATCTTTAATTTCTTCTAATTCATCCAGTACTTCATCTGAAACAACTAAATCAGACCAGTCTAAGTTGGTATTAATTAATTTAGCAGGAAAACTTGAATTATAATCAGGCTTATGATTATTGCCATGAGTGCAAATATTTAAATACTCAATAGACAGGTTAAGAATGCCAGTAAAAAAAGGTTCATTTGGTTCAGTATGTTCCAGTGTAAGCATCCCTTTTTTAAAGAAAAAATGATCTGAATCTAAAATTTCTAAAACTCTAAAGCGATGTTCTAAAGAATTTCCAGACAAAATAAAAACAGCCGTTTCACCAGTAGGAATAAAGCCATTATGAATTTTTCCTTTCACCCCTCCAAACTCAGTAAATTCTCTATTATAATCAGAATTTTTAGTAAAGAAAATATCCAATAGTTGAGGCTGTACATGCTGAGCTAGGGATAAAATGAAAATAAGTCGTTCATCAAAATCCATAGAATTATTTAAAATAATTGAGGCATAAGGAGATTGATTAGTAGAAATATCAGGAGGATGAATCTCATGAATAGATAGATAAGGACACGCTTGATTCCAATACAATTGAAATCTACATTGAATAACTTTATGGAGCCATTCCAGGTCAGCTAAAATCGCTTTCGCGTTTAATTGTGATTTTTTTATATCCATTCTACGATAAGAGGTTTTGACATCCAGGGTAATTTAATCATACCGTAAGACCAAGGCAAAGTTTGTAAAATAACATCATAACCACGTTGATCAACTTTCAAATGCCATTCTTCATTCATCATTGATAATCGAGCATCTCTATTAAGAAAAGAAGCTCTAAAACTTTCTTTAGAACCAGAACTTCCTTTCTTCCAGCGCTGCATAGTTACTTCAATAAGCTCTTTAGCTAATTGTTTCTCAGCTGGTTTTAAAACAAAATCCATTGGAACAGGAGATGATACAGGCAAATTACATAAAATTTTATTTAGAACAAGTTCATGTTCTCCATAGGTAGCTTCAGTAACTAATAATTGTAATAAATGGACAGAGCGAAAAGCTGACTCCTCATCCTTAAATTTACCCTTTTCAGTCATACCCAATCGAGATAAAAAAGTAGTGATATAAGGATTAAAGAGAACTAAACCAGCATTATTAATATATATAGATTCATCTGATTCTTTATAATTTTCAATTGGAGTAGGTAAATCTACCTCTTCTAAAAATTTGGCATTTTCAGCATCTGTAAAATCTGAAACTACTTGATTAATTTTATCTAAAACAGGCTTATCTCGATTAATAATGTGATTAGCAGATAAAGTTGAATAGTCTGATGCATTAACTAATTCAAATAATAACTTTCTTAACTTATTAATAATTAAAAAATATTCAGACGAAAAATTCAAATTAATATCTTTAGTATAATATAAAAACTTTTCGAAAAAATAAATGGCTCTAGATCTATTTTGATACAATAAAAATTGAATCAATCTACGAAGGTAAATTTCTAAACTAACCAATGATTTCAACTCAGAAAGTGAATAAGAATTAAAACGTATAAAAGAATTAGACAACTCATTTTTATCCTTATGATTAGATAGAGAAGAATGAAATAATAATAAAATTTGTTTTACATAAGCAGCTTGTAAATTATCCATATTTTTAGTCACTAAATCGGATAAATATAATTGAGGCAATTCATCTAACAAATCATCAGATTGAACAAATTGTAAAAGTTTTAATACTTTAACATTTTCAATTGGGTAAGTAGACTTTAAAATAGTATTGATGGCAACTTTGAAATTAATAGTAGAAATTGGATATTGAACTACAGATTCAATGTATTTGAAAATTTGAAATTCAATCAAAGGTTGTAAAAAAGTCTTTATAGCATTGTCTTTACTATCATAAGTTTGGAAAAAAAGCGAAAACACTGCTAATTTACTTGATAAAGGATAAATTGGATTTTCAATAGCTTCTCTTATAGTAGTTGATTGTTTTAAGAAAATAAACCCTATTATTTCTTTTAAATAAATGAGAAATTGATTATCCGAAATTCTTTTAAATTGAGGTTCTCTTTTCTTATGAGTTAAAAAATATATAAAAATTTCAATCGAATTGTTTACAATCAATTCATCACTAATATTATCTACACCTTTAGTTCGATAAAATAATTCTTTAAAATCCAAATCAACTAAAGGTCGATTATTAAAGGAAGGGTCAATAAATTGCAAGTCAAATTCAAGTAAATCATCTTTCAATATATCAAAAGATGAATTTTTGGGAATGGCAGATAGAAACAAAGAATGAATCCTTCTTTCATCAATTGAATTTCCTTTAGAAAAAAGGTTGTAAACCAAATCAGTAGCTAAAGAATTATTTTTATCACTAGACAATAGTAGCAATATTTTTTTTGAATCAATTTTTTCAAGTTCAAAAATTAAAATTCTTAAAAATTCATGCAAATAAGTATTTGATAAAAAAGAGAATGAGTCAAATAATTTACCATTTAATAAAAAATAAGAGAACAATTGAAATAACTTATCCTCTTTACTTAATCCAGCTAGTAGAGATTCATTATTAACCCATTCATTTAATTTAAAACTTAAGTTAAAAGAACTTTTATCACTAACCATCATTTCATTTCGCTTGTTTTGAAAATTAATCTCATCATTCATTAATGGTATTAATTCCTCGACAATTAACAAATCGTTAGCATAAGATGAAATTCCAGTAAAAGATTTAAATACTAACCATCTACTAGTATCTGAAAAAAAAGAAAACTTAAGTAAAAATTGATTAAACAATTCCTTGTTGTGAGCATAAATATATCTCAACAATAAAGTAACTAAAAAAGAATAATCAAATCGATTGAGTGATTCATACTTATTGGGTAATTTGTTACTATTTAATATAAAAATCAAAAGATAAAAGCTTTCATTAGAAATCTTTTCAATTTCAGTATTTACAGTAGAAAAGGGTTTAAAACCAAGTAATGTAGCAATAAATAAATCATCATTTTCAAACAAAGTTTGATTATCCAAATTAAGCGCTTCAAAATTAGTAGAAGAAATTAAATTAACTTTATCTGAAGAAAATTGATTCTTATAATTGAATAAAATTTCTTCTAGCCAATCAGGGGTATCAATTGTATCAATAGTTAAATGTATATATTGAATAAATTTATTTCTATCTAATGAAAGATAATATCTTAATAAATAAGAAATGAAAATTGATTGCTTATCTTTCAAATAGGATAAAAGATATGATGGAAGTAGTAAATTTTTAAAGAAATAATTTAATACAGACAAAATTTCTTTTATTTTTCTTGTTTTGGATAATTTTTTATTGCCAAAAATGACATTAGTAACAATTAATTCAAACCAGCTGTCTATTGTAATAATGTTACTATTAGAAAGCTCCTCCATGGATTCATTAACAAGTGAATAAGTTTCTAATGAATTAACAATTTCAATAAAATGATCATTGGATAATAAAGAATCATTACCCAAAAGATGTAAATGGTTATCTTCTAAATAAGATAAAAACTCCTTTATCTCAAATAAATGATATTTTTTTAACAATAAAAAATTGAGTTGAATAAACTTATCATTATTAAATACAGAAAAATTACCCTCCAAAAGAATTTTCCAAAATGAATGAAGCAAAATAATACTTTTTACCTCGTTAGGAGGTTGCTTAAAATTGGCTGGCAAAGATTTTAATAACTTTTCTAATAAATCATAAATTTTCCAATCGTTTTCATTTTTCCATAAATTTTCTAAAAATGTTTTAGTGACATTTATAGAAAAATATTGAATAAACCGATTTCTATATAAAATTTGTGAGGAGGCAAAATAAAAAATGGCATTAGCTTCTTTTGGATTTTTATAAAATAAATCCATCAATAGTTTATCTAATGGTTTTGATACATAACCTTTACCCCACCATGGAATAAAACCTCTTTGAATTAGAAATTTTAAAAAATCAGCAATTCCAAAATCATTCGTTTCAACTTCACTCTTTAGATTTTTATTCGTTAATTCAGTGAAGTCATTTTGATAACGTAAATTATCTATTTGTTCAGCTATTTTTTTCAATACATTCAAATTATACTCTTTAACCTGAATTTGACGTTTTAAGTCCTGTTCATATAATAAATAGGCTTTAGAATAAGATATATGTAATTGAGTAGATATCCTTTTTATAAAGTGTTTTAACAATTCAGAAAAAGAGATTGAATAGTTATTCGAAACTATGAGAGATAGAATTGATTTTTTGAAATCATTACTATTTAAAATTTGAGTACTTAATTTACTATTTATCAAAAACAAAATAAATGATTTTTGTACTTCACTAATTTTGACACCTAGACTAGCAGGAGTTATTAAAACTATTAATTGATTAAAATGTGAAGCTGGTAATAGATTATATAACCTATTAATCATATAAGCATTTAATTCGATCGATTTTAGATATCGAATAAATAAATCGGTATAATAATTTAATAAAGAGTCTAGAATTGATAGTAAATCATTTTGAGAATAATTAAATAAAGAAATAGAAAATGACCCCCTTTCAAGATAATAATGCAATACTGCTAATTGCTCTTTTATAGAATCCTCATTGTTCAGTATTTTTTTCTCTTTTTTATTAGCAGATGGTTTTTTATTGATTTCTAAAACATTCGATTCTTGAGCTAAGTAAAATACATCATCGTACAAATCAGATAAAATAGGAGTTTCCTTTATCAATTTATTATCCTTCAATCCTTTATATAATAAAGAAATGAAATCACTATATTTTAAATTATACAACGTAGAAACATTATATAAGTTTTGCTTTAAAAACTCACGTCTATTAAAAACTCCTCCTCTATTATAAATAATATACGTTAAAATGACGTACCATAAAGAACGTTTAAATTCCTTTTCTTCTCCTTTTACAGTTTGTTTTACATGATTTAATTTAGTAACAGTAGTATGATATTGAAAAATATATTCAGACTGGGAAGGTTCTAAAATATGAATAATTTTCTTAATAACTCCCTCATCAAAAGAGAAGGCAAGTCTTTTTCTAACCAATTCACTTCTCCCAATTTCATATAGCAATTTCCTAAATTCTGCAGGTGATTGATTAATAACTTGTAAGATAGAATCAGAAAAGTTAATCGAAGAAGTCTCAGCCCACCAAGGAGCACGACCAAATAATAAATAATACTTTACAAATGCCAATTGATTATCTGGCAAATTTTTGACTGTAAATAAATTATTGGACTGAGGCAGATAGTTACCACTTTCATTAAAATATTTACTAAAAGTATCTTTTAAAGCAGCAAGCAATTTATCCTTAAAAACAGACTCTAGGTCTTCGTATTTTATTAATCCTAAGTTTAAATCCAAATGATCAATCACAATAACAACATCTTTTGGAATAATCGCATCGAAATAATTACTAATGGTAGGAATCGCTTTTAAATTAGCTATTGAGCTAAATTTATTAAAAACATCATCATTAGATTTATCCACATTGACCCTAACATCTAGGACCAATTTTTGTATAGAATTTGAAGCGGTAATCACATTATGATTTGTTCATTAAGGAGATTAAATCAAAACTTATTTTTTGAAAATCTTTTCCATTGCTAACCTGAAGCATAGAAAGCCAATAAAAATATATACTTTCAAAATTTTTCATTTCTTCTATAGATAAATACTTAATATTTAACTTCAAATGAATTGGAGTAAACTCAGAAATAATTTTATTAATAAATTTCTTGAAATTTTCATCTTGGAAACGAGCTGGCCATTGGGGTATAAAAAAGCTGAGTTGACTATCAAAAAAGGCTTCTTCAATTTCATATCCGTTTGAAAGACGAACTAATAAAACAATTTGTTCATTAATAAGTTTATAATCATTTTTTGAAAAATCCTTAAAAACAGATTCAATTTGAGCATAAATTGTAGTAATTATTTCTGGTGAAGCTTCCTCTAAACTAAGGCCTCTTAAATCAGTAATATCAAAATACTTATTTAAGATGACTAATTTTTCTTTAACAGAAAGATCATTAATCTGAATTAATTCATGAACATAACTTAATAAATTATTTCTGTCAGCAAAAGAAAGCCAGTTATTATTCTTTAATATGACTGTAGAGTCATTTTTTAATAAAAACTGAAATCCAAAAGAGTTACTTAATACATTAGGTAGTAACAAAATATTTTCTACAATATGAATCCCTTCAGACTGCAAACTAATATTTATAAAATATTGAACGGTTTTTTGAATTTTAATTTTAGCTTCTGACAGACTCTTTGATTTACCAACAACAATCCATTCTTTTTCTACAATTTGATTATATAAAATGAGATACCCCTCATTAGTAAAAACATTCGGCGTTATTTTAAAATTATCGTGATTACAAGCATCTCTAAAAATTAATTCATTTTGTTGTTCAAATATTAATAATTCATCTTCGAAATCTAAATGAGTAGGAGTATTTCTTTTATGGGATTGATTCCTAATAGTGATTACTTCGTCTAAGAGTACTAATTTTTTTTCTACTTCAATATCATTTTCATCTGAAGGCAACGTATGATCTATTGAAATTTTAGCAGTTTCTGAATTAGAAAGAAACTTAAGCGTTGATTGATAAGGTGCATTATTAATAAAAAGAATTTTATATAACAAATGCATGAAATCAAATGTATTATTATCATTACTTTGATAATAAGTTCCTCTTGCTCTGTTAGCACTATACGATACTATATTTTTTAAAAATTCAGATTTCCATAAAAGTACATCGTCATTTTTTTGAAGATTTTTTAATTGATAGTAATGCTCAGCTAATTCTACAGGATAACTATTCAAGGAATAATTAAATCTAGATAACATATGATCTAGAAATGCATTTTTTCTATCTACATAATCAATATCAGCCTCGACCAGTCTGGTTAAAGTTTGCTGATATTGAACAATAGCTGTTTCATATTGCTTTTTCTTAAACAAGCCATTTTTATCAACAGGCAACAAACTGATAAAACTTATTAAATCATTAATACCAGGCACATCCAAAATAGGCTGAGAGAAATAGGTATGACTATGCTTTGCATCTATTTTGTGAGAAAATAATTTATTCACTGATGATAATTGACTCAAATAATTTCCCATTATTTGCTCAAATACAAGTAGATAGGCCTTTAATTGTTTTACAGCAGCTTTTCTATCATTCGACTCATTTCTACTAATTCCCTCATTTCCAATACCATAAATAATAGGAAAATGATGTTGGATAGAATGGTAATTTGATATATTCCTAAATTGGCCGGTAAACTTATCCGAAAAGACTGAAGAATATCCTAAAAACTTATTTTCACTTTCATTAACAAACTTCTTGTAAATAGAAGCAAAAGTTTGTTTACGAACTATTACATCGACTCCTTCTTTATAAAGTTCAATAGTAGTAAAATCAAGTAAAGGTTTTATAGAGCCAAATTCACCCTCTTTTAAAAATATAGGCTCTTCTGAAGTTGTTTTGTTTCCATCGCTAATGGATAGGCTAATAACATTCACTACCCCCTTTACTTTACCAGCTAATCTAACTAAATCAGCTGGGTCAATTTGTTTAGGAAGTTCACGTAGCGTTTCATCATTAATTACGCCCTTCACTAAAGTAGGTCCATTAAATATATCCTCTACTTTAATGTTTTTATCAAGCAATTCATTTGGTGAAAAATAGTCAACTGAAGGGTTAAGGAAATTATTTATAGTCCAGAAAATCTGAGCCAAAACCTCCTCTGATGACTCCGTGTTATCAACAGAAATTTTGGCATTAATTTTAATATTTTTAGGCTCAACAATCTTAAAATTAAAGAAATCATTTCCAATCATTCTGTTTTTAAAAAGTACATTTTTTACTTTTTGAATAATTGCTTCTTTTTTTATTTTATTCTCCTGCTCATTTTCTATATCTAACAAAGTTTGCCAAGCACTTACAGTTAATTGCAAGCTCACCTTATAAAAACCACGTACAGATCTTGATCCAAATAAATCTTTAGGAGAGCTTATCCATATATTTTGAACCTCTGTAACTTGATCAATTACAATTTTTCTATAATCATTGATAGAAACAGGATGGGTATTTAAAATTTTTGGAGGTAAGTGAAATGATTGATCTTCATAATCAACATTTCCTTTAGCATCAGATAGGATATCTGTTATTGAAAATCCAGTTCGAAAGGAAAGATCGGTTAATGCAAAGCAGAGTGCTTCTAAAATTGTAATTCCAGGATCGTGCAAGTTGAAATCTGTCCATTCAGCACCAGAATATTTTTGAACATATGCTAAAGCTTCGTCTCTTAATTTTTCAAAGTTCATCGACACATCCGAGACATTCTTCTCTACAATATTAGATATATCGGGCACTACCATTTTCAACTAAAATTAACTTAATAAAAATATTCTTCTGGCAAGATCATTTCATCATCCCAAAGATTAGTTATACGGTAATAGATTTGTGTATCATCCCCATAATTACGAAAAGTTTTTATTTGCAAGTCATAATTATAGGTACCAAAGGATTTCCACCGAATACAAAGGTTATTCCAGAAAAAACCGTAACGGGCTCTCGTATACTTTATTTTACTTTTTGAATTGCCAAAAGTTGCTAAAGCTGTTGCATGCAAAATGGCAAATCTACCCGATGTTTTTTTCCCTGTTCTAGCTATCAATTCAAAAGCATGGCAATTGTTAAGCCCCTTTATTACAGAATGCCATTTACCATCGGCAGCAACAAAGCCAGATCGATAACTTCCCATTCTGCCATTCATAGTTACAAAACCATCTACATCCAATCTCATCCCCTCTTCTCTCCTTTTTCCAATTCCTAAACTACCATCCTCATCAAAGAAAAAAGATTTTTTATCCTGTTCTTCTTCTTCTAAACCAGGAATATTTGATCTAAGTTTAAAACTATAAGACCCCTTATCATCTACTTCAATATGAAAAAATGGTTCAAGATCATCTACACTTTTAAAAAAGGTCATTAGTTTTTTCGAAATACCAGATGAACTAAGAATTAATCCACTATCATCATCTTTATTAAAACCATCATCTTGCTTATTAATGAAGGAGTCAATTAGGTAGGAAAAATGCTTTTCAGTAGGGATAGTACCATTCCTAAAGAAATTTTTCAGGTGTTCCCTATCATATATTTTATTTTTCGAAAATGACATTATTACAATTTCAGTGTAATAGTAAAATTAGACAATTTGGATTGATTTATTACCACTTTATCAACATTAATTTGATTTACTTCTTCTGCAAGTATTAACTCTTTTCCTAATTTAAAGTTACTGATCCCTGCTTTAGAAGAAGGTACAAAAACCTCTGAAGGGAGTAATTGAATAAAATGTTCAGACATTGGAGCCAGGATGGCACCTGGTAAACTAGCTGTAATGATTTCCTCAGACTGAGTAGTAGAATCAGATAAAATATTGACTAATTCATGAGTTATAGTGTCCATTTTCTTATAAAAATGTAAGAGAGAAACTCCTGAAACATACTTTATATAGGGTCTTTTTTTTATAAAATTGATCAAATCATTGAGGTAAATAACTCGACTATCTTTAAAATTCGCCACATTACTATTACGTAACCAAGGTGAAATAAAATGAATAATATCGTCATTTAAACGTGCAATATTAGTATTTACATTTTGATTGATTCTTGAATGAGCAAATAACACATTACATTTAACCTTAATAAATTCGTAGATAGGATTAGTAACAACAAATTTTATTGAGGGAGGTAATATATTTTTGATAAAGGAAGAAATAACCGTTAGTTCTTCATAATCTACATAGGGTAATTTTTCTTCATCATAATTTGAAATTTCATTTAAAACAGGAACTACAGTAATTAAAATATCCATGTTTTCTAATAACAAATCCGTTTGAAGACCATTCGCCATACACTGAACATAAACTAAAGAAGGAAAACGATTTAAAATCGCTTGAGTAAGGTCTCTAGTAGTAATGAAACGATTTTTTGTCCTTAGTAGTTCACTTACCCTAGTATTGAATTGTTGATAAGTTTCACCAACAACTCCTCCAAAAGATGAAAAAGGTTGAAAAACTGTATCTAACTCAGGTATAGGAAATTCACTTTGTTTTATTGATCCAGCTGGTAAAGAAGACAAATGAAAAGGCACGCCATTATCAACTCTTTCTAATTCAATTGTATTGGTATGCAAATGCAAAAGTTTCATATTATAATTTACATTACCATTTAATTGAGCAGATAACCAATGTATTCCAGCAGGCAGAATGGTGTTATTTGTACTAATATCGGAAGGCAATTGAATAGTAACTAATCCTGATTTTAAAAAACCATCCGTAGTGTCATCTAAAATTTGAGTATCAGCCAAAGGATACCAATTATTATCAACCAAGTAGCTCCAACTTACAATAGGTTTTTTGATAACAGTGTGCGTTGGATGTAAATCTGTCAATTCAAAATATAAGGTCAACTCCTCTAAAGGGGAAATATTTTCAATTCCAAAGTAACTTTGTCTTTCAAATGAAAATTCAGGAATAATTTTAAAAACTGGAGACTTATGATTTGGATAAAGTAGATCATACCCAAAAGGATGAATATGAATAAAACGTAAGTCCGATTCAAACTTTTCATCAATAATACCTCTATTCAAAATTTCTGTGGAAGTTAAAGTGTAACTAACATTTATGGATTTAATTAAAGGAGTAAAAGGCTCTTTAGGCATTGGTTTTTTAAATCCAAATTTTCTGCTATTATGAATTGAAGTATCAGAAAAAATTTTACCATATCTTTTATGTCCAAATGGATCAATGGGGCCAAGTAATTGTAAACGAACAATCCCCTTCTGAGTATTTAAAAAGATATCCTCTGATTCTTTTTCTAAAGACATAGGATTTGAAAACTTCAATTTTCCAAAATCTATCTGATTAATTTTTGTTACAGGATTTAATATGCCTACTTTATCATTTTTTCGCAAGGAACCAAAAACTTGAAATTGTTGTTGTTCTTCTAATCCAGGCTTAAAATTATTAATATCCATTGAACTGATACCCAGTATAAAAGAATCATTATCAATAACTTCACCATATTCTTTGAAATATTCTGCAAAACCATTTTCATTCGTTGGTAGATTAAACCAATCTATTTGGATTGAAAAATCAGTAGTAAATTTATTGAATACATTTTCATTTTGAATATCTAAATAAGCATTTTCTGAGGGCTGTGGTCCAAATGGTGTAAAAGGATTATCAGCATTAATTAAACCAAGATTATTAGATAAAACCAATTTACTATTCCCAGAAACTGTCATATTAAAACCAATTCTATCAATTACTAAACCTTTTAAAAAGGAATAGGAATTATGAAATGAATTGGGATTAACTTCAAAATAAACTAATGGAATAGAAGATGGATAATCACCACCATGAATTTCAGTTTTATAAATTCCAATGGGCGGTTGATCTTCTTTTAATTGAAAATTATATGAAATCACCTTATCCTCAATATTATCTACATCAAATTTTACACTATAATAATCCAGCTCATACCATCCTTCTTCAACAGTGATGGAGATTTTAAAAGCAGATTTCAACAACTCAATTGGTAATACTTTTTCATTACTACCAATTTCTTTGCTGTATGAATTAACATACTTTTTAAGCAAATTAAATGAGTACTCATCTAAATAAAAATCTAAAGAAAACATTCGCTTTCCTGCAGTTTGATATAAAATTTCAGATCCTGCCATAAACCCAATTTTAGCTTTCTCCATTTCACTTTCAATAGTTGACTCATAAAAAGGGTCTTGTCCAAAAATGGTAAATCCTTTTTTATTTATATCATCTTTCACTTGGTTTTTTTTAATATCAAGTGAGTTTTGAAAAACAGTTTTTTCTTTAGTATTGCTAGCGTCATCTTTAATCAGTGAACTTTGATGTTCGCTAACCAAAATATTATGTAAGTAAGCTATTGTTGATTTATTAATTACACTGTCTCTTACTGCTTTGTAATGAATTGGTTCATTTAACTCAGGTAATTGAGCTATAAAAACAGTATCTTTTTTTAGTAAATAATTATCAATACTATTTCCTAAAGTAAGTGCCAAATGAACCGTATCAATTTTTTGAGGAGTAGGTGACTGACCTAGAATTTGTTGGTAATAAAAATCAATATGTCTTTTGGGAATTAAATTAATTTTTTCCTGTAAATGTGTATAGATATCAAGAAAAGATTTAACAACTCCCAGATGAGGTTCATAATAAACTTCTTTACCTTGAATCGCCTGTTTCAATAAATATTTACCATTACTTAAATAATAAGCATATTTACCCTGGACATCACCAAAAAAAACGCCTAATGTAGATACCGTAGTTATTATTTTATCCTGAATGGCATCTTCAGGTTCAAATTCAAGATGAGTAATAGAGAAATTATCTTTTAGAGGAACATCTAAAATTGGCCATTCTTTTGTAGAAAAAACAATCCCTTCTATCTTTTGAACATCTTCTCTCCAATTATAGAGTTGATTGTATAAGTAAAAGATATCATTGTCTTGCCAACTTACGTCAGATACAATCGTTAACGCATTGACTAGTTTTGAAATCTTTTCAAATGTAGCATGCATTTCAAGAATAAGCTGATATAAAAAAACAAAGGTTTTTTCTAATGCTTCCACTTTTTCAGCAACCGTATTATTGGCCCGAATAAAATCACTTAATTTGTCAAAGGTGAAATTGAAAGAATAAACATTGATATCTTCCAGTATCGAAAGCAGAATATGAGGATTTGAACTAAAAAAATATTGCCAGTCACCTTCCTTTTTATTGTTTAGATTATAATAATCTACGATGGAAGAAAATCTATAAATAAAACTGAGTAAATCACTTTCTGATTTCTCGTCAATTTTAGCATAGGTATATAATTGCTCAGGAAGTTCCCGAGTCAATTGGCTTAAACCACTTGCTACATCATAGTTATACCTTTGCCTTTTCATAATTTAATACGCTACTAACTAACTTACATTTAATCACAAATTGGTACCCTCCATAATATAATAAGGAAAAACAATATTAGATCTTGTGTTGGTAATGATAACTTTATATATCAATCTTAAAGTAACAATTCCTTCATTTACGTTATGTTCTACCAATTCAACATTTTCAAAAAGAATTCTTGGTTCAAAATGTAAAAGTGCCACTCTTATTACCTCTCCAATCTGAGTAATTGAACCTTTATCAAAGTTTTCAAAACTCATTCTATATAAACTGCAACCAAAATCAGGTTGCATTAATCTTTCTCCTGGATGGGTATTTAAAATCAATCGAATACTAGACTCGATATCCTTTTCATTTTCTTCCATTCTTACCCCCAAGCTTAATTTATCAAAAACAGGAGGAAATGACCAACCCTTTCCTAAAAAGCTTTTTACATTTGTACTCATAATAGTCTTACAATAATAATATTCAATTTAACCGATTAAAACAGTTGGAAATCCGAAAGTAACAATTCCACTATGATCAGTCTGATCACCTAATCTTACTGCTTTTTTACCTTCAATTTTTACAGTTTCAGAACCCTGTTTAAGGGTATCTGGAGGTCCAACACAAAGCGCCATATCGCCCACCAATGCAGCAGGCATTCCGCCAATATTTGTTTTTTTAGCTCCTGGACCAAGTATTGGACCTCCTACATGAGGAATAGGACCTGTAGTCTTGGTACATACATGTAAATCAAATACTCTAGCAGCAGGCATTCCCATAGTTAACTGATTTTACTTTTAATTTATATTGACCAAAGCACCCTTCAATACCGTTTGACCACCTGAACTAAACTCAGCCTGACTAGTACCTTTGGCAGTTAATCCTGCTTTTGCTGTTATGGCTACGTTTAACCCTTCTATGGTAGCGTCTTGTTTAGCAGTTAAGGTAAGCTTGCTGGTTGCATCAAGGATTATACTTCCTTTTGCTGTTAATTTTATATCCTTATCACTAGTAAGCGCAATACCAGTACTACTCATGATAAGGGTATTTTTATTCTGATCCTTAATGGAAATCTGCTTTTCTTTATCATCGAAAGTAATTAGATTATTTCCTGGAGTAGTAATAGTAATGATTTTATTTTCATCATCAAAATTGATCTTCAATTTAGCTTTCGTTAGAATTTCTTTGATGTAATTTTTGTCATCCGCAGGAACATTTGCAGGTGCATTTTTGCCATAAAGAGCGCCAAGAATAATAGGATTTCTAGGATCATTTTCTAAAAAACCTACCACCACTTCATCGTCCACTTCAGGTAAAAAAGTAGATCCTGCAGAAGCAGTCGCATAAAAATTAGCATATCTAGCCCAAACCCCCGTTTTAGTTGTAGCATTAGTCTGTAAAATGACTAGAATACGATTTAATGATTGAGGGTCTTTAGAGAGTTGTTTGACTTTCCCAATTTGTAAACCAGCTATTGCAGGTAATTGACCTGTTGCAGATGGGTAATTCAAATTTATTTTTTCATGAACGAATTCTTCATCTAGTCCAAATTTGACGGTGGTTTCCCATGCAGATTTTGGTCTAATTTTATGTGTAACTGAAGAAACAAATGCACTTCCATTAAACTTTCCACCTACTCCTTCCAAGGTGATAATATCACCTGTTTTCACCACTGAATTTCCAATATAAGTAACTTCACCCTTGATAGCAGCAAGCCTTAATTTGAGTAAAGTGCCATCAGCCCAAGCTTTTAAATCAGCAGTAGTCATCAGGGTATTAGAAAGCAGACTAAGTTTTTTTTGACTCAATTTTCCTGAAAGTGTTTTAGGAGTTAAATTTCCTTGTGAATTTAATGAAGGCTCTGCCGCATCAGATTTTATCAAGGCCATTGTTTTAATATCCCAACCAGAAGCATCTAAAGTAGGTGGCTGTCTTTCAGCACTTACATCACCTTTAAAAGAAATTATTGAAATTCCGTAACCAACGGTTAAAACAGAAGAACTTGAAAAAACTGGTTTTTTAACATTCACTGAAGTGCCATCCATCGTTATTAAAAAGCCATTGTATTGAGCACGAGAGCAAATAAAATCCCAATCAGAAGCGAGTTTTTGAAGAAGAATTTCATAGGTAATACTGGTGCTATCAACTGAAGCGGTCACCCCATAATCCGACAAGATAGTTTGTATGATACTGCTATCGGTTTTATCATGATATTCCTCCTCTTTTCTATTATAAGTAGCCGTTACTAATTTATGTTTACAAAGCAGATTTATTTTTAAAGGAGATTTCTTGGCTATCTCAATACCTTGCTGTACAATTAATCCATCGAAAATGATCACTTCAGCATTATTGTCATAGGCAATTGATACCGTAATTGGATTACCAGGATTAAAGGTAGTGCCATCTTGAGAAGGTAAAGAGTTAGAGGAAGGATCTTCACCATACAAGCTCAATTCAGCATAAGAAATCTGGTTAATAGAATGAAAAACATTGACATCACCCACTCCATATGAATCAGATAAAGGTGAACCATTTATTTTCACCGTGGTACGAATACTTCCAACTACAATATCATTTCCAGGAATAACGGGCATACTACTCTATTTTTTTATAGGAGGAAACAAAATTTGATCACCTGGCTTTATATCAAATACACTATTCAAATTATTAATCCTAGCTAATTCCAAATAATAGGAACTATCCTTATAAATATTATTAGACATCATGGCTAAATTATCTCCAGCTTTAACTGGTCTAGCATGGGTAAGATCTGGTGAAGACATGCCTGCTTCTGCAGCTACAGTTTTTCGATTAGCTGTTTTTTTAAGTTTGACAGAAATTTTGGCACGCAATGGAGTTCCAAAAGTATCAAACAAATTATAATCAATTGAAACACTTTCACAAACACCTGAAAAGACTAGTGTTCCCCATGTAACTTTTGTAAAAAGAGGTCTGTGTTCAGTTCCATAATAGCCTTGTAAACCTTCTTTTAAATCTTCACAATAGGTTGCCACATCACGAGTAGCCCAAAGTGGTGTAATTAAGGTATTATCAACTACTAATTCAGAAAGCGTTAATGTTTCACTATTTCCATTAAAATGTAATGTTTCACCAGGAGATCCACCGATTGGCATTGGAGACCAATCATTAGAAAAAGATCTTGAATAATTACTTGGGTTGAGCCATACATAAAACATGTCCTTTAAATTGGTAATGGAACAACTATCTTCTGTATGGGTGCTAAAACACAATTTTACTAAAGCCATATCATTAACGTTTATAGATAGATTCCTTTATAAGACTTTTCATCTTATAGGATAAATCATTCAAAATTTCTAACTTAATTTTATTCATCTGCTCTTCAATATTCACTACATTATCAGTTGTTTTTTTTTGATCAACTGTTGCTCTAATCACTAATTCCCGAATTTCTATTGGCATAAATTTTTATTTAAGCATTTCAATTTAAAATTATTAAATTCAAATCAGGGATCAACCCTTAGACAACCTTCATGCCTAAACTCAATGGTATCTACTAAAACTTCAGCACTACCTCTAGAACCAGCATCTAGATTGGAAGTACTTAATGAAACCGGATAGGCATTTAAAAAAGTCCAAACAACATCCGGTGTTCGATTATCCCCCCATAGGGTAACAATAATTGGCATAGGTTCAAAAGTAAATGTATTGAGAGAAGTTTTTATCCAATCAATCATTAAAGAACCTCTAATTACTCCTCTTTTGGCAACTAAATTGCCCCACTCAATTCCTGTTGGTAAAAAAATATCATAGGTATTAGTTCCACCTTCTTTATATTTTTCACCATTTAATTTAGAACTAAATCCACTGACTTCCATAAAACCACAATCCACATCGCTAATAAAACCACTAACGGTTAGTGAAAATCGATAATTTAACAATGGTTCAACTCGTAGCATCTAAACTTTATTAAAATCAAAAAAAAGTTACCACTATAAGTAAATTATATAGTGGTAACTTAATAAACTTTCAAAATTCTATTTGAGAAAAATGAATATATTGATATTACTAACTAGAAACCTGCGCCATTGATTCGTACGCCATTTCTAGCGTTTCAATAGCTGATTCATTAGCATCAGCTTTCATATCAGTAATTGTCATCTTAACTGGGAATGCCTCATTCAAAGTCCATGTCATGATTGGGTTTCCATCTTCATCCAAAAGTGAAATCAACACAACAGATCTCTTAAAGGTATTCATTTGTATAAGACTGTAGTAATCCCAAAGATCATTATCATTTTTGAAGTTACCTTTCTTAAATACAACATTGGTGAACTTTTTGATACCAGGCATTTTTACTACGGAATAAAGCGTGTTGTGACCAGCTCTATATTCGATTACTTGGGTTTCAGATGAAAGACCAGTAACTTCCGAGAAAAGTAATTCCTTGTCATCAATTTTTACTTGAAATTGAAATTTGACTAAGGGCCAGGTATTTTCCGATTGATTATCTCCTAATTCTGCCATAAAATTATTTTTTAAATGGTTTTTTAAATTTAATTAATACTACTTAATAATAAAATATTAAGCTTCTTGTTGTTTTTGTTGGAATGTTAATACGATGAATTCAGCTGGTCTTACAATAGCAAGTTTCACTTCAATTCTCATAACACCGTCTAATATGTCATTAGGAGTCATAGTAGAACCTAATCCAACTGCAACAGAATAGGCTTGTTCAGGAGAAGAACCTGCAAGGGCTCCAGATTTCCATTGATTGAACAAGAAGTTATTAATTGTTGCACTAATGGTTGACCAAGTACCACCATCATTTGGCTCAAAAACATAAGTACGAGCAGCCAATTTTAATGATTGCTCAATCATGATTAATGTTCTTCTAACGTTGATATAACGCCAATCTTGACTATTACCATCCAATGTACGAGCACCCCAAACTAATGTTCCGATACCAGGGAAAGGACGAATAACGTTAATAGATTTACCACCCATCAAATCCACATTCAAACTTTCTTGTTCGTCATGAGAGATGTTGATAGAAGGAGCATTAACTGCATTCATAGAAACGTTAGCAGGAGCTTTAAATACACCTCTACTAGTATCAACTAAAGTATAAATACCAGCCATACCAGCTGAAGGAGGTAATAAATTTAAAGAATTGCGAATTTCACCTAACAAATTAACATAAGTACTACTACAAGCACTTAATGATTGATGATAACTTTTACGAGCTTCAGCATCAATAGATTCAGGTTTTAAAGCTTTAAATTTCTTAGCTACTTCTTGCGCATTTGGTTCAGGTAATAAAGTTTCTAAATTGATTGAATCATCAATGTTTTCAAAAGTAACTTCTGAGGCAGTAACAATACTTGTTTTTACCCAAGGAAAGTAAGCAGCACCATAGTTTAAAGAATTCATTCCAATTTGCTCTCTGAACTCAGTAACTGTTTCAGTAGTGGTCTTTGTTGGTTCGTTAGCTATATCAAAAATCCCAAATCTACTTTGAGTTTTAGCGCAATGCATCAAAACCTGTTGGTATACAGGATAGCAACTTGCACCTTTCGAAATAATATCTGGAATAACAATTAGCGTTGGTTCAAATTCTTTTTCTAAAATTTTGAATGGATTGGGTTTAGTATCACTTCCCAAAAAGTCATCAAATGCTATATCAAAACCTGCTGGTTTATCCCAGTAAGTTCCAACAGAAAGGATGTAGCAAGAACTACCTCCATTAGCATAGAAAAACCTTAACGCTCTGTACAACAAAAATTCATTGTTGCTTTTAGCTTTTACGGTAACTTCCTTACCATTTAAAGTAAATGAATCCTTGTCAGTAGCCGCTGCATCTGCAACAACATACTTTGTAAGGAATCCACCTCCAAAAAGTTCAACATACTCAGCAAAAGAATTAACTTTTGTTGGCACGTGAGAAAGTGATTTACCGTTTCTTGTTGCTTTAGCAGTGTAACCGATAAATACGGGAACTGCTGTTTCAACTGCACCAGCGGAACTAGGAAAAGCATTCTTCTCCTCGATGTAAACACCAGGTGTCATTAATTTTGTAGCCATTTTTGTGTTTTTGTTTTGAGTTAAATAAAATAATTTTTTATTTATTCGGACAACAATAATACACAAAATATTAACATAAAAATCAATAGTGAATATTAATTTTTAAATTAAAAAAAGGAATGAGGTATTATATAAAATAATTATATAATTAACTTGTAATATTAACTAATTTAAATGAAAATTTCTAAAACACGTTGTTGATTTTCTACAGCGTATTCCTTGCCTAAAAAACTAACTAAATTGTTTTTGGGAACAGGCAGACTAGGCATAATAACACGACCTAAACTCTCCCCTGGTTTATATTGCTCCAATAATTGCCAATTCAGCTCAGGATGTTCTGTAAATTGAAGGGGGGTTGGTGAAGTGAAAGCAACAGCAGCATTGCCATTAGGCAAAAGAATACTTTGCGGTCCTTTGAAAAATATAGTCTTATTCTTATTAGCTATAGCAAGTCCCTCAAATTCTAAAAGATGAGACTTATAAATGATATATCGCCAGTAAAGAGAGGGAGAAAAAAATTGAATTTTTAATTCTGTAGGAATATTTACGTCCGTAGTAATATCGATATGGCCAAAAGGTTTGGAGAAATATGGTTGTTCTAAAGTTAAATTATTTTTTAAATCAAATTCAGTTACACATTTATTACTATGCATCAATCCATTTGGTGAAGGGGTAAAAGAAAATGGATATTTAAAATACAAGAGATTTTCTTCAATTACAGAGGGCATGTAATCTGTATAATTATAAAAATTGGCATCTCCACAAGTTAATTTAAAAGTAAAGCCTAACTGATCGGATAATATTTGCTCTCTAGTTCTTCTTTCATCAGCAAATTGTTCAGCAAAGAATATACCTACACCATTTGCTTCGTTTCTTAAAATTAAATCATAGTTCTTAAAAATATTTTCAGTGGATTGATCTGGTTTCAATTGAATAGCAGTAAACTTACCATTGGTAAAATAGGTATGAAAAAAATTTATCCGAAACAATAATTGATAGGTCGAACTCATAAGGAAAATTAAAAAAATATCAATTGAAAATTTAATTAAGCTATTTAGTATCTGAATCTTTATTTAAATTTTTATTTGGGTCGGTATCTTGAGCCTTTAAATTAGAATCAGCTGGTTTTTTAGGTAAAGCAAAAGGAGAAAATAATGAACCCTGACTTTTATTCAATGGATTTACTTTATTTAATAAATCATTATTTTGGTTATCTCCCTGTAGATTTGTTTTTTTAGCTGGTTCGTCAACAGCATTATCATCTGGTTGATCGTTCAAAGAAGATGCTTCATCCACTTCAGCTGCTGAATCATTGGGTAAGTTATCTGCTACGGTTGAAGAAGGATTAAAGTTCCATGCAGGCGCATTAGAATTTTGATCGGGGATCTCAGCAGCATCCTTTCCATCATCGTTATCATTTTCAATGATACTTCTTGCATATTCCCCTCCAACAACGAGAGGTCTTTTGCCCCTTGTATTTTGAGGAGGAGGTGTTGTAGGACTAGTTGTAGCTGAAGAGGATTCTTTGGATGTAGTAGTTTGATTCGTTCCACTATTATTATCTCCCTGACCAGTTTCTGAACCTTGATTAGTATTGCTTCCACCTCCAATTTGCTTTGAATTACCACTCACAGCAGCAGCTGAGGGTCTAAATTCAGTCAATGAGTTACTATCGAGTGGAATCATTCTAATTTTGTATAAAGCAGATGGCATCAGTTTAGCTCCGATTGCGCTCCATAAATTACTAGTTTGATCTAAGGACAATGACTCAATTTCAATTTGAACTTTTAATCCACCGCTAGAACTAGTGCTTTTTAAACCACCCCCTTCTGTAATATCCATTGAACTATTATCGTTCAAAAAATTCATGGTAAAATCTAAAAATTTTAGCGACTCGCTATAATTGGCATTAGAAAAATAACAAGAAAATAGTAAATAAAAATTAATATGTACACGCTGTTTGCCATCCTTTTTAGGTCCAAAATTAGTAGGCTCCTTTTCTATACCAGCTAAAGTAATTAATACTTTGTTTTCCTCTAACTGAGCTACAGAACCATCCTGATTTACTATTCCAGATATAACAGCTTTATCTTCAATTGTTCGAAGTCGAGTTTTAAAGAAAATATTTAAGCCATCGGTAATAGTTTGTATTACATCATAAATCATAAAGCAAATAAAGTAAAGTATTTAAATAAATTAATACATATTTAAAATGATTATATAAACTTAGTCAAATAAACTTTATAATTATTTGATTCACAATTACATAGTTCCAATTTAATCTTATCCAATTGAGCCATAATCAAATTTACACTCAAAAAAAATTGAAACTTAAAAATTAATGTTCATCTTTATAGATTAATTTAAAAAAATTAGGAAAATTATAAATTACCTTAAAAAAAAATATACTACAGGCATTTAAATTTAGTCTAATGGATTGGAGAGCTTTGAAGGCAAACTAATTTAATATAAAATTTAAAATGTTTTTATCCTAAAGTCAAATTACCATGAATACTTTTTTGATAAGGTCATTTAAAAAAGCATTTTTACTCTTATTCAGCATTTTCTTATATAGTTCGTCCTTCGCTCAATTACCAAAAAGTGTTACCAAACAATCTGAAGCGGCAATTAAAGCTGCAGCGGATGCACAAAAAAAATTATTAGAGGATGCTGAAAAGATTAAAAAGAGTTTAGCTTATAAAGTAATAGATTTTTTTAAATTTAAATCAAATGTAAGAAAAAACCAACAAAAAAGAACCCTCGAACTAATCGATTCATTAGGTATTCTAGACTCTATAAATGTGTCTGCAGATAATATCAAATTTTTAATTGATGCACTATCAAAAGTTGAGAATCAACATTATGACACCCTACTGAATTTAATAAACGGTCTGAAAATTAAGCCAGATGGTTCGGTGGTAACTGATGCTCCAGATAATGCTATTAATTCTTCTAACAAACCAGTTACCGATTCTGAAATTGATGAGTTGACTAACAAAATGCTTCCGCTAGTAGCCAAAGAGGGCTCACAACCAGTGAATGCAAAAGCGAAAAATGAAAAAATTGCTGAACTAAAAAAAGTTTTACAACAGTTAGGTACTATCAGGGAAACTAAAGACACTGCCAATGGTCTTATCAAAAGATTTACGCTGGTTACATCCAATAAGGTTAAAGTATTAGGCTTCTTAAATTATAATAGTCAGCCTGAACAAGAATATAATTATGATAATTACGACAATATTATTTACAATGGATTATTTGTAGATGGTAGAACCGGTAATTTTAAAAATTTAAATGGATGGGATAATTCCCAAACCCTTGCCTCCCTCACCCAAATTGGTTTTACGCCAATAGTGAATGTCATTTTTTCTAATAAAGATGAATTCTCTACGATTCTTTTGAATAAATCGAATCAAGATCTATTTTTCAAAAACACGTTGTATGTAATGAATCTTCATCAGTCGAATGGGGTTTGTTTACAGATTGACCAACCCGATCCAATGTTGAAAAATGAATTGTCAGAATTTATTAAAGCATTTAGCGCTAAAATAAAGTCAGTTAATAAAGAATATGAAGTCTATTTAATATTACCCAATGCTAAAATCAATGCTCCTTTTGATCTAGCCAATTTTGATAATTTCATTGATTTTTATATTATAAATTTTTACAACCCAACAGATTTTAAAATTCCAGGACCTATAGCGTCTATTAAGGGGAAAGATTTAAGTAGTATTGAATCCACGGTTTCTTATTATTCTAATATGAATATTGAACCTAGCAAATTGATTCTAGGTCTTGGCTATCAAGGTACTCGCTGGAGTTATTCCGCCTCTTCAAGAAGTTTTAAGTTTTCTCAACAATTAACCTACTCTGAAATCAGAAGAAATTATTTATGGCCTGTTATTTATGATGAAGAGAATGGCACAGCCACCATGGACAGTGTTAATAAAAAAGGGTCACTAGAAAGAAGAATCTATTTTGAAGATGAGAATTCTTTGGCAAAAAAGTATGACTTTGTTTTGGAGAATGGTTTAGGTGGTGTAGCGCTTTACTCGGTAGGATTTGATGAAGGGTATGGAGAATTAAATGATATGATGTTTTACAAATTTGGAAAGATCGATACTATTCCAATAAGTGATAGTGCCATTTCAAAATTTGATCTCGGAAAAATTTCTTTTTTTAAAAAAATGGCTCTGAAATATAAATTATATGCTTATATCTTAGATCACCCCTGTGAAATTTGTTTTGAAAATATTGATGATAAAAAATTAAAATCTTCTTTAGATCTCGCTATTCAAATACTAGGCTATGATACGCTCGCTAGAAAAAAACAAACTACCACTTTTGTGGTTGCCAACGATAGTTTAAATACAAATATTACTTACTTAGCTATATTAATTTTAATCATCTGCCTATTACTTACGTATCTTCTTTTTCTTAGAATTAAAAATAAGGAAAATACTAAAGCTAATAAGCATCAAAAGATACTCCCCCTATTTATATTAATATTTTGGTATTGTTTTTTGATTGTAATGTTTCTAGCTTTATTTACCAATGATACAATACCTTGGTTTGGGCAGAGTTCTCAAAATCAAGAAGATATTGCTAATGCGAAAGATAGCACTAAGACCAAGAGTAATAAAAAGAACACTAGTTTGGCAGCTGTTTATCAAAAGGTTTCTACTCAAAAAAGAAAATCTCAAAGCAATTTTAACAAAATAAAAAATTTACCTCGAACAGCACAAAGGATAATGACTAGAAGGTTACTTTATGGATCAACTAAATCTAGTCCTATCGAGGAAGAAAATAATAATTCAGCATTATCTACAGCTGATTCCTTAGATATTAAAGCAAGTCTTTTGTGTGTTAAATCTAGTGATAATAGCTGTATTAATATGCCTTTTAAAACTTTATTAATTATCATTTCATTGGGTGTATTGGTAGGTATTGTTTTAGGGTTTTTAATCATCAAAAATCTTTTAAATAAGGTAGATGTCCCTTAAAAAAAATTATACATATTGTATTTATGTCTTTACTAGATACTGCCACTATATTTAAATATCATAATAATTTAACCCGTAAGTTCGAAAAAGGTGATGTAAGAAGTCTAGGATGGGTAAATGCTGAATCACAGCAACTACGATTTTCTATTCTTAGTAAAATAGCCAATTTCGATAATTGCTCTGTTTTAGATGCAGGTTGTGGTCATGCTGATTTATGTGGCTATTTAAAAAATATTCATCCCACCTGTAGATATTATGGCATTGATCAAATACCAGAATTTATTTTAAAAGCATTAAATGATTACGGAAATATGCCAGACGTAGTTTTTTTTCAAGGAGATATAGAAATGGCTTCATTGCCAATTTTAGATTACACAATCGCCTCTGGGTTAATGAATTACAAAAACAGTAACCCTTTATTTGCATTTGAAATGATACAAAAGCTTTTTGTAGGATGCAGACTAGGATTAGCATTTAACATGCTTTCGAAAGAACCAGAAAACAATTCTCTTATAAAAGCTTATGATAAAAACATGATATTTTCTTTTTGTAAAACACTAACTCCCCATTGTATTTTACATGATGACTATTTGGAAAATGATTATTCAATTTTCATGTATCATTAATTGAACTTTCCTATTTACTTTTTAAAAGGTAAATTTTATCTAATTATTATCTACAAATTGATTAATTAATTTAAAACATTTTTATTTAATTATTCTAACCTCTTCTTTATATTAAGATATTTTTTAAAGTAAATACAGATTGTCTATAAAATAACACTCTTTTAAAATTTATTAAATGATTTGATGATTAGTTTATAAATAATTATATTTACTAACTGTCTTTTTTTAAATGTTTTATCCATGGCAACCTTTACCTCGAGAACCAAAAAGAACAATGATTCCTTTAATGAGAAGAATACTTCTAATGGAATTAACCCAAGTGCTACGCTCCCTTCACCCGTAGCGCAACTTTTTAAAGATGACCCGTCAACTGATGACTTCAAACAAGAAGATGGATCACTGGCTATTAAAGGTATTCATTCTTTTGGAGAGATAGGCATTCCTTCAAGTGATCATACTAGTTCAAAACAACTAAAATCATCTCCTTCATTCCCTGCTATTCAACGTAAGAGTCAAAATAACAATGCACCGGTACCTGCTACCAATAATAAAACTGGATTACCTAATAATCTAAAATCGGGAGTCGAACAGTTATCTGGTATCTCATTAGATGACGTAAAAGTTCATTATAATTCAAAAGAGCCTGCGGATTTAAAAGCACATGCCTATGCAAAGGGAAAAGATATACATTTAGCTACTGGTCAAGAGAAACATCTACCCCACGAAACTTGGCATGTGGTGCAGCAAAAGCAGGGAAGAGTGCAGCCTACGACTAAAATGAAAGGAAATGTCAAT
>CANCRO010000008.1 GCA_947380605.1 Chitinophagaceae bacterium | reverse complement strand
AAAATATTACAAAAGCAATTTTACAAAGACGCTGAAATTCCTACCAGCGATTTTGTTATCACTCAAACTAAAGAGGAACTTCCCCAGCACGAACATCTTTTACCCGCCGTTCATAAACTTGGTAAAGGAGGCTATGATGGTAAAGGAGTCCAAATCATTCATACAAAAGCTGATTTCGAAAAAGGATTTAATGGTCCAGCTGTTTTAGAAAAAATGGTGACCATCAAAAAAGAGATTGCTGTAATGATTGCCGTTAACGATAAAGGTGAAACGGCTGTATATCCTGCGGTAGACATGGTATTTGATCCAAGACTTAATTTATTGGAGTATCAAGTGAGCCCTGCAGATCTTTCAGAAAAAATAATGTGGAAAGTAGAAGCGGTCGCTATGAAAGTGGTAAAGGAATTAAAAAGTCCAGGGATTTTTGCAGTTGAACTTTTTGTAGACTTGAATGATCAAGTATTTGTAAACGAGACTGCGCCAAGAGTCCACAATAGCGGTCATCATACAATAGAAGCCAACTATTCATCTCAATTTGATATGTTATGGAGAGTAATGCTAGCTTATCCATTAGGCTGCACAAAGCATATTTTGCCAGCAGCAATAGTAAATCTGGTGGGTGCGGAAGGATTTAGTGGACCAGCTATATATGAAGGGTTGAATGAAATCCTGCAATTAGAAAACATTTTTGTACATATTTATGGCAAAAAAGAAACTAAGCCAGGGCGAAAAATGGGTCATGTAACTATTTTAAGCAAAGAAAAACAAGAGCTAATTCACCAAGCAACACGTATTAAAAATAATTTGACTGTAAAAACCCTGTCGTAATTTTTAATGCTGAAATATACAATTTTAACTTACTTTTAAATATATAAAACCAACTATACAATGAGGTTGAATTTGAATTACTGCATTTGGTCCTTAGTTTTAACCATGGCTATTTTTAGCTGTTCAGAGGTTAAAGAAAAAACTGAAAAACCAAAACCTACTGCTCCAAAAGATACAAAGGCAGACGTTTATATTGTTGCACCCCAAACTCTTTCCCAGGATATTGAGGTAGCAGGAAGTTTACTAGCTGCTGAAGAGGTAGAATTACACCCTGAAATTTCTGGTAGAGTAACTGATGTGCTATTTAAAGAAGGAGGAAATGTTAGCCAAGGTAGTGTGTTACTAAAATTATATGATGCCGACTTGCAAGCACAACTGCAAAAATTATTGGTTCAATTAGCTACTGCCGAGCAAACTGCTGGACGTTTTGCTGCCTTATTAAAAATAAATGGAGTGAGTCAGCAAGAATATGATTTAAATGTTTTGGCAGTCAACAATATTAAATCAGATATCAATATCGTTCGCACCAATATTTCAAAAACTTCTTTAAGAGCGCCTTTCAGTGGAAAAGTAGGCATTACCCCTATTACCAAAGGGGCTTATGTTACGCCGCAAACTGTCATTACTAGTTTGAGGAGATTGAGTCAACTTAAATTAGAATTTACCGTTCCAGAAAAATACGGTCAAACAATGAAAAACGGAAATGGAGTTCAATTTACTGTTGAAAATAATACTACAGTTTTTGATGCAAAAATCATAGCCACAGAAAATACTATTGCTGAAGATACTAGAAGTCTAAAAGTAAAAGCCTTGGTTAAGAAGAAGGATTCGTCAATGATTGCAGGTGGTTTTATAAAAGTAAAAATCCCATTGGGTAAAAATGATTCGGCATTGATGATTCCTACACAAGCTATCATTCCTAGAGCTAGAGGTAAAGAAATAGTTGTCCTGAAAAATGGAAAAGCAACTATGGTGCCCGTTATTACTGGGTATAGAGGGACTACTCAGGTAGAAATAATTGAAGGCATAAAATCTGGAGATACCGTTTTACTTACTGGTTTACTTTCGATTAAACAGGGTAATAAAGTAAAAATTAATAAAATAATTAAAAACTAAACAGTAAGATAAAGTGAATATATCTGAATTAAGTTTACGTCGTCCGGTATTAGCTGTAGTGCTAAGTATCGTCATCATTTTATTTGGTGTGATAGGTTTTAAATTTTTGGGGGTTCGGGATTATCCTGCCATTGATCCGCCCAATATTTCCGTGCGTACTTCTTATCCTGGAGCGAATGCAGATATTATTGAATCACAGATTACTGAACCATTAGAAAAAGCGATCAATGGAATTGCAGGCGTTAAAAATATTACCAGTAGCAGTAGTCAAGGTAGTAGCGCCATCAATGTAGAGTTTGAATTAGGCAATGAATTAGAGTCTGCAGCAAATGATGTTAGAGATAAGGTATCTCAGGCAGTTCGTTCTTTACCTTCTGATTTAGATGCGCCCCCAGTGGTAACAAAAGCTGATGCAAGTAGCGATCCAATTATCTCAATGACGGTAAAAAGTTCTTCTAAAAATCAATTAGAAGTTACCGAATATGCCAACAATAATTTACTAGAGCGGCTTCAAACCATACCAGGCGTAAGTGGAATTCAAATATGGGGAGAAAAGAGATACTCTATGCGTATCTGGTTTGATATTGCTAAATTAAATTCTTACGGACTAATAGCGAGTGATATTCAAACTGCTATACAAAGACAGAATGTAGAACTTCCATCAGGTAAAATTTCAGGAGATGCAACAGAATTATCCGTTAGGACTTTTGGGAAAATAAATACGGAAGAAGAATTCAATAATATTATTATAAAAAATATTAATGGTACGGACATTAAGTTAAAAGATGTTGGAGAAGCTGTTCTAGGTCCAGAAAACGAAGAGTCAATGCTCAAGACCAATGGGGTTCCAATGATTGGATTAGCCATCATTCCTCAACCTGGATCAAATTATGTTGCCATATCTGAAGAATTTTATAAAAGATTCGAACAAATAAAAAAAGACATTCCTGCTGAATATGGTTTAGAAATCGCAATGGATCAAACTAGATTCATTAAAAGATCTATCTCTGAAGTAAAAGAAACGCTTATCATTTCAATCATTCTAGTTATTCTAATTATCTATCTTTTCTTTAGAGATTGGATAATAGCCATTCGTCCATTAATTGATATTCCCGTTTCCTTGATTGGTGCTTTCTTTATTATGTACCTTTTTGGTTTTACCATCAATGTATTAACACTATTGGCTATTGTACTCGCAACGGGTTTGGTGGTGGATGATGGTATAGTGGTAACAGAAAACATCTTTAAAAAGATGGAACAGGGGATGAGCAAATGGCAAGCGGCGAAAGAGGGATCTAAAGAAATTTACTTTGCAGTTATCGCTACTTCCATTACGCTAGCAATTGTATTTCTTCCAGTTATATTTTTACAAGGATTTGTTGGAAGGCTATTCCGAGAATTTGGAGTAGTAGTGGCAGGTGCTGTTTTAATTTCTGCTTTCGTTTCTCTCACCCTTACGCCTGTTTTAAACGTTAAGCTAGCAAGGAAAAAACATAAAAATTCTTGGTTCTATAATTTCACCGAACCTTTTTTCAAAGGGATGGAAAATGTATACCGGGTTTCTCTAACCTTTTTTATGAAATTAAGATGGGTTGCCTTTTTAATCATTATCGCCTGCTTTGGAGTTATTTATTGGATTGGAAAAGATATTCCCTCAGAACTTGCGCCAATGGAAGATAGAAGTCAGTTTCGACTTACCGTATCTGCAGCAGAGGGAGCTTCCTATGATTTTATGGATAAATATGTAGACAAAATATCTCAGTTTATCATTGACTCAGTTCCAGAAAATAAAATTTTGATGAGTATGGTTGCACCAGGATTTACAGGTTCTGGTTCTGTGAATTCAGGATTTGTTAGATCTGTAATAACTGATCCAAAAGAAAGAAAAAGGTCGCAGCAGGATATTGTGAACATGATTAATAAAAATGCTTCCTCTTTTTCAGAAGGAAAAATATTCGCAGTTCAAGAACAAACTATTTCTGTTAATAGACGAGGAGGATTGCCCGTTCAATTTGTCTTGCAAAATGTAAACTTTGAAAAAATCAAAGAAATGCTTCCGAAATTTTTGGAAGAGGCTAATAAAAACCCTGCCTTACAAGGTGTAGATACCGACCTGAAGTTTAATAAGCCAGAACTGCGAGTTTCAATCGATAGATTGAAAGCTAGTAACATGGGGGTAACTATTCAAACTATTTCTGAAGCACTCCAATTGGCTTTAAGCAATCGAAGATTAGGTTATTTTGATAGACAAGGAAAACAATATCAAGTAATAGGCCAGGTAGCTAGAAAAGACCGTGATGCTCCCTCTGATTTAAAAAATATTTACATTAAAAACGCAGCTGGAGAGACGATCTCATTGGATAATTTAGTTACAATTGAAGAACAAAGTACCCCTCCTACCATTTACCATTTTAACAGGTATAAATCTGCTACTTTATCTGCAGGACTTGCCCCTGGAAAAACAATCGGAGATGGTATCAAGGCTATGCAAGACATTTCAAAAAAATTGTTAGATGATTCTTTCACCACCTCGCTATTTGGTGCTTCAAGAGATTATGCGGAGAGTGGAAGTAATACTAGCTACGCCTTTATTCTTGCATTGGTTTTAATTTTTCTAGTATTAGCAGCACAATTTGAAAGTTTCATCGATCCTTTTATTATCATGCTCACTGTACCATTGGCAATAGCAGGAGCATTACTTTCTTTACATATCTATGGTCAAACACTCAATATATTCTCTGAAATTGGAATGATCATGTTGATTGGTCTAGTTACAAAAAACGGAATCCTTATTGTAGAGTTTGCTAATCAAAAACAATTATTAGGAGATAATAAAAATAAAGCTGTTTTAGAAGCAGCAGTTGCTAGGTTCAGACCAATTCTTATGACAAGTTTAGCAATGAGTCTAGGTGCTTTGCCATTGGCTTTGTCGCTAGGCGATGCTTCTACTAGTCGTATCCCTTTGGGTATTGTAATTGTAGGCGGAATATTATTTTCATTAGTACTTACTTTATTTGTTATTCCAGCAATGTATTCTTTCCTTTCTTCTAAGAAGAAAAAGAGTGAATTAGATGAATTGGAACAAACAGCTTGATCAATTTAAAATACGTTGGCAGAATGAAAAAAAGTTGGTTATTAACAGTAATGATTGGTTTGGCTTTAACGCCTGCACAACATTTATTTGCACAGAAAGTTTTAACTGTTGAAGAGGCGATTGCCACTGTGCTTAAAAATAATTACGACATTGAATTGCTTCGCAATGATTCAGCATCCTATGCACTTGATAAATCATATGCTAAGGCCGCGTTTATGCCTAGAATTAATAGTACTACCGGTTTTGTATTGAACAATAATGATCAGCTACAAAAATTTACTGACGGTACTAAAAGAGAACGTAATGGAATTCGTTCTAACAATTTGGCAGGTTCTGTTCAGCTTAACTGGACATTATTTAATGGTCATAAAATGGTTACCACTAGAGAGAAGTTAAATGAATTTGTAAAATTGGGTGATCTAGCCATCAAAAACCAGATGATCGCTTCCGTTTCTTCATTATTAGTAACCTATTACAACATTGTACATCAAAAACAACAGTTAAAAGCTGTTGAGGAGCAAATGAGTATCAATGAGGAGCGAGTTAAATTGTCAGAGAAAAAACTGAGTGTTGGATTAGGTGCGAAACCTGAATTGCTTCAAGCTAAAGTAGATTTGAATGCTCAAAAATCAGCTCGCCTTAAGCAGCAAACACTTATTGCACAACTTAAAGAGCAACTGAATTTAATAATGAATATTCCTTCGGCTGTTGGATACGAAGTAAGTGACAGCATCGTTATCAATAATCGACTTTTATTGCAAGATTTAATCAGCAGTTTGGAAAGTACTAGCCCCTCTCTACTCTTAACCAAAAAAAATATTGATATTTCCCAATTGGTATTGAAAGAAAGAAAAGCAGATCGTTATCCAATTGTTTCTTTTAACTCTAATTATAATTATTCCAAAACAGATAACCAAGCCGTAGTAAACCCCTTTACTCCATTATATAGCCGTAATAATGGTTTTAATTATGGCTTAGGTGTTACTATACCCATTTTAAATGGGCTTAACACTAAACGACTCATTCAGCAATCACAATTAGACATAGCCTTTCTTAAACTTTCCTACCAGAGTCAACAAGCAACCCTTAATACTAATATAACCAAAGCTTTTAAAGAATACACCATGCAACAGCAGGCATTATTATTAGAAGAAGATAATATTTTGCTTGCAAAAGAGAATGTATTCATTTCATTGGAACGCTACCGATTAGGAGTTTCCACTTACCTAGAATTGAGGGAAACACAGAAAAGTCTAGAAGATGCCTACACTCGATTATTGGCTGCCCGGTATAATACTAAATTAGCCGAAATAGAACTTTTAAGGTTGAATGGTAATTTAATGCCATAAAATATAGCAGAAGAATTTTTATATTGCAGATGCATTTTCAACTGAACGTTATTATTTATAGCGTCAATTTTATAAGTATGAATTTGATTTAATTATTAAAAAGAATCATGCTTATTACTTATCTTGACATTTGATTATAAAAAATCAATTTAAAATAGCCCTTAACCATGAGTGAGCAACCAACTTCTACCGCCAAAAAACAAAATGAAAGCAACCCTTTAGTAGGTATAATTATGGGAAGCGAGAGTGACTTAGAAATAATGAAGGGTGCCGCAGAAATGCTTCGACAATTTGAAGTAGAACCTGAGCTAACAATCGTTTCGGCTCATAGAACTCCTGAACGCTTAAGAGATTATGCAATTAAAGCAAAAGCACGTGGTATTAAAGTGATTATCGCAGGAGCGGGTGGTGCTGCACATTTACCAGGTATGGTTGCTGCAAACACCATTTTGCCTGTTATCGGAGTTCCAGTAAAATCTTCTAATTCCATTGACGGATGGGATTCCATGCTTTCTATTTTACAAATGCCTTATGGTGTTCCCGTAGCAACCGTTGCACTGAATGGTGCTAAAAATGCTGGAATATTAGCCGCACAAATCCTAGCACTTCATGACACCTCCATTGCTGGAAAGTTAGAGGCTTACAAAGAATATCAGGATGACATTGTAATGGAAAGCGTGAAAAATGTGAAACGCTTAGGATACACCAATGAATTTGATAAATAAATACGGAATACTTTAATTAGAGGCTATCCAACCGATTAGGCTTCGGTTAAAATAATAAACTGCTGCTTCAGTCCTGGAGAATTTTTATAAATCATTTCTAAAAATGGCTTTCCCCATTTAGCATAATAAATAAGAAGGTTATCCGTCCTTTCCTGCAAATTATCATTAGGAAATAATTGGGATTTTATTTTATGCAATTGCCTTTGTTGCGCTTCAAATTTTTTCTTCTCTGCTTTTAGCATTTTCTTTTCCAATACAGAAATTTTCTTAGCTGCCTGTATTTCCAAGGATGCCACATGTTTCGAAAGTGTACTATCAATAGTATCAGTAATTAACTTTATTTTTTTATAAAAAAATGCTAACTCCAACTGTTCATCTTTAAGATCTAGTGGTAAGCTACTCTCCCTTTTTACCAATTGATTCATCAGCTCTGTCTCTTTTGTAAAGAGGTCAGTTGGGGTTAGTTGAAGTTGATTGACTAAATGCTGGATTTCTTTTGGGATCACCAAAAAAGAGTTCCTCACTACTAACATTGGATAGGGTACTGCTATTTTTTCAAATACTTTTTGTAATTGCAACCAATAAGCAATCTCTCCCCCTCCACCTATAAAGGCAATATTAGGTAATACCAATTCTTGTAAAACAGGCCTCAGAATTACATTCGGACTAAATCGATCGGGATGTTGATTGAGCTCTTCTATTATTTGCTCCTTATTAAATTTCAATTCGGTATTTAATACAGTCCACTCTCCGTTATGATGCGCTATTCTTTCTCGCTGTCCATCGAGTAAGTAAAATAAATTTAATTCTCGTCCACTTGCCTGAATTTTATATTCTGAAGGAAACTGTGTAACTGTATTTTTTACTTCCTTCTGTGAAAAAAATTCAAGTAATTCTTTTTGCATTACAGGAATAAAAGCTGCTTTCACTAAGGCGCTATCGGGCAACAATACCACCAAACCAAATGAATCGAAAAGTTGGTTGACAAGTTTAAACGTAGCTTGCTCAATGGTTTTTCCTTCTTGATAACAACGCTTCATTAGTTGAATAATCTCGACTCCAAAATCCTGAACAGACAACTCCCCTTCTAGATTAGATAGCAATTTTATCAATCCCTTATCCACCTTCATTCTTCCTACAGCACCTGTTTGATTGGTTTCCCAAACTTTCTTTTCGCCATTACAAAAAATATGTCCTAACTCATCTAGATCTGCATCTTCACTACCCATGTAATAAACCGGCACGAAATTATTTTCAGGAAAAGACTCTTTTAATTGTTCTGCTAGTTTAGCAACATGTAATATTTTATAAATAAAATAAAGAGGTCCTGTAAAAATATTAGGTTGATGTGCGGTAGTAATTGTAAAGGTATTTTCATTTGCTAATGACTCAATATTAGCAGCCACCAGTTGATTAACATCTAAAGAGCTATACTGTTTCTTTAAAATTGTTACCAACAATTTTCGGTCTGTAGAAATTTTTTTTCTTTGCTCGATAGCTGCCTTCATACCGGCAATCGAAACAGTATGATTGTAAAAAGGCTTTAGGGAAGGGGATTGCTGAACGTAATCTAATACGGTGGTAGAAAAATATCCCGTTTGGGCGTAAGTTAAAAAAGATGCTTTACAGTCCATTCGATTGAATAAATTAATAAATAGTATGATTTATAGGATCATTAAACAACTGTTCCTTCTAAATCATAATCAAATGCCTTGTTAATTTTTACGTTTACAAATTCACCTATTGCCAACTTCTTGTTGCTTTGAATAATTACTTCGTTATCTACTTCTACACTATCAAATTCTGTCCGTCCTAAGTAACGACCAGCTTCTTTTTTATCAATCATCACCTTAAAAATCTTACCTACTTTTTCCTGATTCTTTTCTAAACTAATTTCCTGTTGCACTTCCATAATTTCCTGTGCTCTTTCTTCTTTTTCTTCCGGCGGCACATCATCCACCAAGTCATGAGCGGAAGTTCCTTCTTCATGGCTATAAGTAAAGATACCCAATCTGTCGAAACGCATTTTCTGAATAAAGGTTTTTAATTCTTCTACATCATCCCTTGTTTCACCTGGAAAACCTGCAATCAAAGTAGTACGCAAACAAATATTAGGTATTCGATCGCGAATATTACCCACCAAATCTTCCATCTCCTCTCGAGTTATCTGACGCTTCATTTGCTGAAGCATATTATTGGCCGCATGTTGAAGCGGCATATCCAAATAATTACAAATATTTTCTCGATCCTTAATGGCATCAATAATTTCGAGCGGAAATTTAGAAGGATACGCATAATGTAAACGAATCCATTCAAGTCCCTGCACATCTGCCAATGCATGCAACAATTTAGGTAATTCCCTTTTTTTATAAATATCTAGACCGTAATAAGTAAGTTCTTGTGCAATTAACATCACTTCCTTAACACCTCTATCCACCAAACGTTTGGCTTCATCCACTAAGGACTCAATAGGTCGACTTACATGCTGTCCACGCATTAAGGGAATAGCACAAAAAGAACAAGTACGATTACAACCCTCACTTATTTTCATGTAGGCGTAATGCTGTGGAGTACTTAACAAACGTTCTCCTATCAAATCAGCTTTATAATCCGCCTCAAATTGTTTGAGTATCATTGGAAGCTCCATCGTTCCAAAATAAGCATCCACTTCTGGTATTTCAGTTTCCAAATTATTTTTATAGCGCTCACTCAAGCATCCAGTTACGTAAACCTTATCTATTTTACCCCGGCGTTTAAGGTCCACCTGTTGTAAAATCGTATTTACACTTTCTTCCTTAGCCTTCTCGATAAAACCACAGGTATTAATAATTACTATATTATGATCTTTTTTGGCACTTTCATGAACCACATCGATTTCATTGGCAATCAACTGTCCGCTCAGCACTTCGCTATCCACCATATTTTTACTACAACCCAGCGTGATGATATTTACTTTATCCTTATGTATTGTCTTTGTCTTCATAATAGAATGGTTGCAAAGGTAATAAGTTTGTAGTAGACAGTCTATTCTAATGGAAAGGCTTTTTACTTATCGGGAGAAAATTTTCCTGTTGCTAACAAAAGGAGATTTCACCACTATCCTGTCAACGAATTTCAAAAACTACAATATATTTTTAATTTACTTCGTTAATTAAGTAAATAAACTCCAGTCTTTACAACTGCCGATTTATCCTTTTATTTCTAGTAAAGAAAATATCCATTCTCTTCAAAAACTAGAAATTATATTAATAGTTGGAAAGGAAGAGCTGTTTTGTAATAACAATATTCAATTAAGTGAAAGTCTGTATAAAAAAAATACCACACCAACTACAATTAGTAGAAGGGAAGCCCATAAGGATAATTATTGGGGAGAGCTATTGAACAATAATTTATGAAAATATTATTTCGATTGCAAATGAATTACCTGTTCTAAAAAACTTTTTGTTTCTCTTTCTACACCTGCCACATCCTTCGATTTAATAGGCGAGGCAATAACATGATTTTCAGTTAGCGGTAAAGCTATAGCCCTTTTTACTGAATCCTTAGTAGACAACTGAGCAAACATTTCCTTCATCGCACTCACCTTTACAATTCGATCCTGGTGCTGCTCATCTTTATAATAGTATAACAATAAAGTCGGCTGTTTTACCTTGCTAAAAGTTTCTTTATTCATAGTTGTTTCCAGCATTTCTTCCAATGCAATCGTAGCTTCTATACGATAAGGCCTATCCCAATATTGTCGGTAAATAGGACGGGTATCATCTGCTACCAAATAGTGGCTACCTTTTACTAACCTGGCAATTTGTAAACCCCAAGGATTATTTAGCAACCATGCGTTTGGATCATTTATAGCAATATTGGGAGAATACAATACCAGCGCTGCCACTTCATTAGGATAGGTAGCTGCCAATTGCAAAGCCTGCGTTCCACCGGTACTAGTTCCCATTAAAATAACTTTATTACCTAATTGTTTTCCTATTGCCAAAGCCTGCTGGGCAGATTTCCAATAATTTTCCGGTGTAAGATTTACTAATTGATCCGAAGTATCCATACCGTGTTCTGCTAATCTCGCTAGGTATAAATTACAACCAAACTGCCTGGCTATATTTCTATGTACCGGATTACCCTCTTCTTGACTTGCAGAAAATCCATGTAAGTATACAATGGCAAAATCTGTTTTTTGTTTAACTGAATCATTAGCCCATACCACCCTAGCCTCATTATTAGGCCGAAGGTGATGGGCAGATTCTATGCTAGTAATATATGTTTCCAACTGTTCAATTGAAGGCACAGACGGCAGTTCAGTGCCGTAAATAGGAGTAGCTGGATTAGGCCCCACGCTATAGAGTACTAACAATACAAATAATATAATTGCAGAACGCTTCAACCAACGCATAGTATAAATTTTTATGAAGCTATGTTTTTTTTGTATTAAATGAAAATAAGTAGAAAAATAAAATAAAAAGGCACAACAAAAATTTCAACAGATTGTTTATCCCAATATGGAATCTATAAAAATGAATGAAAAGGAATATAACCTCATTGCAATTGAATCGGATTGCTGGTCACAAATAATGGAGGGGGCTCTAAAAAATAGCCATCCTTTTCATCAACCCGTGGTTGCCAATGCTGCTACAATAGGAGCAAATATGAGAATGGTAGTGCTCAGGAGTGCCTCTGCAGCTGAAAAAACAATTAGCTTTTATACAGATATCCGATCAAGTAAATGGGAAGAACTCCAAAATAATCAATCCATCAGTTGGCTTTTTTATAACCCTGAATCACGCATCCAAATTAGGCTAAGCGGAAAAGCTAGCTTACATCAAAATGATGAGTTAGCTAATCATGCTTGGAAAAATGTAAATAGTAATAGTCGTAAAAATTATTCAAGCACTTTAACTCCCTCCACTAAAATAATTGATCCAAATAAATCGCTACATCAAGAAGCAGTAATAATTACAGAAAATAGTGAAGAAGGAAGGGGGAATTTTGGAGTGGTGGTAACAAATATTCTTTGGATGGAATGGCTCTGGCTTAATCCAGGTTGTCATTACAAGGCAAATTTTATATACAATAATAATGGAGACTTCACCAGTAGCTGGCTAGTTCCATAATTGAAAATTAAAATACCCAGTTCAATTCAAAAAGAATTTAATCTTCAGAAATTGAAAATACTATTTGGGAAACTTTGTTTATTTAATCATTAGCTGAAAGCTTAATTCCTGCAGGTTCAAAGGTTATTTTCCTTTGTCGATATAGATTGCCAATAGTCATCTTAAAGGTCTTCTTACTCATCCCAAAATAATCATAGATATCATCGGGTAAGCTTTTATCGTGATAAGGTAGGTACCCATTATTTTCCTCCAACAAACGTAAAATTTTTTCAGCCTCGTCCTCTACTCTATTATACCCTGGTTTTCCAGCAGCTACATCTATTCTAAATCGATCATCCTTGTCTTTACTTTCGGGATATATCTTTTTTATAAAGCCTATAAATTTATCTCCTACTTGAATATTGCGATAAATTTCATTAAAGTGAATTACCCCAGTATGTTGATTATTAATGATACAGACATACCCTATATCTGTTCTTCGGTAAACAATTAAGTCTACTACTTCCAACTCTTTTACAGTAAGTTCTTCATTACTTAAATAAGGTTCTAGTTTTTCGGTAGCGGCTATACGACCCGTTTGTTCATCTAAATAAATCTTTACAAGGTAATCACCATTAGTGCGCATTCCATTCACCTGTTTAGAGGTTGGAACAAAAATATCCTTCATCAAACCCATATCCAAAAAAGCACCTTGCTGGGTAACATTTACTGCTCTCATTTTTACAATATCACCCAACACTCCTTTTGGTTGCTGGGTAGTAGCTATGATTCTATCTTCGCCATCGTGGTATACAAATACTTTCAACTCGTCACCTATCGCAGTAGCCGTTGGCACAAAGCGTTTGGGTAATAGAATTCCTTCACCACCATCGTCGAGGTAAACCCCAAAGTCAACCATCCTTATCACCTTCAATAAATTGTACTCGCCTACTTTAACCATTGGATGGAAATTGAAAATTAATTATAAAATAAAAAAAAATGAAAACCTAAAAAACGATGGATAAAAATAATCCCAAATTGCCCATTCACCATTCACCAAACTATCCGCCCAAATTAAACAATCCTTCTACAAATTGATGCTTATCAAACACTAAAAGATCTTCCGCCTTTTCACCTACACCAATAAATTTTACAGGAATTTTAAATTGATGAGCAATTGCCAACACCACCCCACCTTTTGCTGTACCATCTAATTTGGTAATGGTTATTGCAGTCACATCTGTTGCGGCAGTAAAATGCTTTGCTTGTTCTAATGCATTTTGTCCTGTGCTTCCATCTAAAACAAGCATCACTTCATGAGGAGCCTCAGGAATCACCTTTTGGATAACTCTTTTAATCTTTGTTAGCTCATCCATTAAATGTGCTTTATTATGGAGTCTTCCTGCAGTATCAATTATAATAACATCTACTTCTTTAGCCACGCCACTAATTACCGTATCGTAAGCTACTGAAGCTGGGTCGCTTCCCATTTCTTTTTTTACAATCGGCACATTCGTCCTTTCACTCCAGATCGTTAATTGATCTACCGCCGCAGCCCGAAAAGTGTCGGCCGCACCCAACAAAACTGACTTGCCTGCCAAAGAAAAATTATGGGCCAATTTTCCAATAGTAGTCGTTTTACCCACTCCATTTACACCCACTACCAATATTACATGTGGTCGATGACCAGTAGGCAGTTCGTAATTTTCATAACTAAGATCCTGAGGAGCTGTTACCAACACATTTTCTATCTCACTTTTCAGAATGGTATTTAATTCGCTGGTGCCAATATATTTATCACGGGCAACCCTTTTTTCAATTCGATTGATAATTTCAACGGTAGTCTCAATGCCTACATCAGCACTTACTAAGGCATCTTCTACATTATCCAACACCTCATCGTCAATAGTACTTTTACCAGCAATTGCCTTGGTTATTTTACCAAAAAAGCCTTCCCGGGTCTTTTGCAATCCCTGGTCAAGCGTTTCTTGCTGTTGTTTTTTACCGAAGAGTTTATCAAAAAGTCCCATACCGGTTTACCCTAAAAGGGGATTTTGTTTGTAGTGTAATTTAAAATGAATTTCAATAAAGTTAATCAAAATGGAAGGGGTAAAAATTAACAAAGCTGTCCCGATACAAATCAGGACAGCTTATATGCTTTAAATTTCTTAGCCGAAAAATATTATTGACCTAAATATTCTTTGATCTTGTCTTTATGAACAATAGACTCTTTGAATGTATATGCACCAGATTTTGGACTACGTACTGCACGTATCACTTTTGTCCAGTTTTTAGCATCCGCTGCCGCCTTCTGGTCCTTGGTTTTAATCGCTGTTTTAGCTGCTTTTGCCATGACTATTTAATTTTAAAATTTGAAAAAGCTATATAATTTCCTAACGAGAACGCTACAACTTTTCGAATTTGTTGATGGTCTATTTAATTTCTTTGTGTAAGGTTACCTTCTTTAAAATTGGGTTGAATTTTTTCAACTCCAGTCTCTCAGGGGAATTTTTCTTGTTCTTTTTGGTGATGTAGCGACTTGTACCTGCTTTACCGCTGGCCTTATGCTCTGTACACTCCAAAATAACTTGTACCCTATTGCCTTTCTTTGCCATTGTTATTGATTTTATTTTACTCCTTCCGCAACCGGAAGTTTGGTTTTAGATTTTTTCGCCAGAAGCTCTTAGTTGTTTAACAACTGAAAAAAGTCCGTTTTTGTTGATAGTACGAATCGCTTCAGAAGAAACCTTCAGCGTTACCCACTTATCTTCTTCTGCCAAGAAGTAACGTTTGCTTTGCAAATTGGGCAAAAACCTACGTTTTGTTTTAATATTCGAATGCGATACTTTGTTACCCGTAATTGGCCTCTTACCTGTAACTTGACATACTCTAGCCATATACTAATTTTTTGGACGGCGAAGGTAACAAAAGATTTTGGATTTGAATGAAGGTTTTTCTTTTTTTTTCAATTTCACTCCCCAAAACACTCAATTCAACTAGAAAAGATCCAATTTTAGCCGAATTGTTAAGCGCCGATCACCTAAACTTTCTTTCAACTAAGTCCGTTTCCTAAGATTTGATAGCCGAATTGGAAGGATTATTACCCCGATTTGCCAACCAAACCCTTGCTGTTTGAAGTACTACCGACAACAAAATAAGTGCTAAACCCAGGTAAAAATGGATATCTAGCAATTTATTTTCCTTAAAAACGATAAACGCTAATATAATCCCATACACGGGCTCCATATTATAAGCAATATTGGAAGTAAAAGGGGATATTTTCTTTAGGGCATTCAGCTGAAGATCAAAACACAATACGGTACAGATACCTGCCAGTATCAATAACCAGCCCCAATCTGAAGCAGTTGGTATATAATAATATGCAGGGTAAAATAGTAAGTAAAAAGGAATAATGAAAGTTAAGGCTAATAATCCTCCCCCCATTTCATAAAGGGTTAAGGTGGCTGGACTAAAGCGCAGTAATAATTTTTTATTAAAAATTGGGAAAAGTGACACCCCCATTGCTGAGATAATTCCGAAAATAATTCCCACCTTATACTGCGGATGAAAATCAAAAATGATAAAAATGCCAGCGATAGACACCAAGCTTAAGAGAATATCGGTCAACACGATCTTTCTTTTAAAAAGGAGCGGTTCAAAAAAAGAAGTAAAAAAACCAGCTGCGGAAATACAAACTACCGCAATAGAAGCTGTTCCATATTTTACACTGCCGTAGAAAGTTACCCAATGAACAGCTACAATACTGCCGACGGCAAATATTTCAATGATATCCTTCAACGCAAGTACTTGCAATGACTTCTTGAAATAAAGCAGCAACCAAAGCATTAATACGGTAATCAGCAACCTATACCAAACCAATAGACCTTCGTTGAGCCCAATGAGTTTTCCTAAAATTGCCGTAAACCCGGCTAAAAACACAGCGATATGGAGTTGGATAAAAGCTTTTCGCATGAATTGCAAAGATAGGTTCTGCGCAGTAGCATTTTATCATTTATGACCATTCGATTGAAGGCTTAAATTCTACCCTGCAAAAACCTAAAAAATTCATCAAAATTCTATACCCATCTTTCTGTACAAAAAAATCATAAATAACTATAAACTAACGGGTGCAAAGCACAAACTAATTATATTTGCCATTCCGATAGGTTTCGGAATATAACCAATCACTATATGAATTTTAAACGTATCAACAACATTTCTGGCTGGGTTGTTTGCCTTATAGCCTGTACTGTTTACATCATGACAATGGAAGCTACCGGCAGTTTCTGGGACTGTGGAGAATTTGCTTCTAGTGCCTATAAACTTCAGGTACCTCACCCACCAGGAGCACCGCTTTTCGTTTTAATGGGCCGCCTATTTATGGCACCTTTTGATCCTCAGCATGCTGCCATTGGTATTAACCTAATGAGTGCGCTATCCAGTGGATTTACTATCCTATTCTTATTTTGGAGCATTACTCATTTTGCCAAAAAAATTATTCGTACTAACAATGAAGAATTAACTGGTCAACAAATATTTGCAGTTATCGCAGCAGGTGTTATCGGCGCATTAGCTTATACTTTTTCAGATTCATTTTGGTATAGTGCGGTGGAAGGTGAAGTATATGCATTGTCTTCTTTCTTTACCGCAATCGTTTTTTGGGCAATGCTTAAATGGGAAGATTCGGTAACTGAAGAACAGAAAATTGGTATTACCGGACATTTTACTAGTGCAGACAGATGGTTGATTCTGATTTTTTACCTAATGGGATTATCAATTGGTGTGCATTTATTAAACCTATTGACCATTCCTGCAATGGTAATTATATATTATTACAAACGCTACAAAGTAACCACTTCAGGCACTGTAATCGCATTTTTAATAGGATGTGTTTTAACTGGATTTATTCAAAAAGCAGTTATTCAATGGACCATTAAAGGAGCTGGAAATTTTGATATCCTATTCGTAAATGATTTCGGAATGCCTTTCTTTTCTGGTTTTGCTTTTTTCTTTGTGCTGATCGGAATAATTATTTGGTTAGGGCTTAGAATTGCTGTCAAGAAAAATTGGAATTTCCTAAGACTTGGCTTGTGGAGTTTTGCATTTATGTTGCTAGGTTACTCTACTTATTTTACCACCTTAATTCGCTCAAGTGCAGACCCAGTAGTAGATATGTTCAATGTAGATAATCCAGTTAACTTAGTTGGTTATCTCGGTCGTGAACAATATGGTGACTGGCCAATTTTGAAGGGTCAAGATTTTACCGCTAATGCAGTTGAACAAACTATGGTAGAAACTTATGTGAAAGGAAAAGATCAATATGTTAAGAATGGCCGTAAAATGGAAACTACTTATGCAGAAGAAGATCAACATATTTTCCCTCGTATGTGGGATCAAAGTAATGACCAAGGACACGCAGATTATTATGCAGGTTTTGCTGAAATTGGAAAAGATCCAAAAACTGGTGAATGGATGGGGAAACCTACGATGGGTGACAATATTAATTTCTTTGCTCAATACCAACTAGGTTGGATGTACCTGCGTTATTTCATGTGGAACTTTGCTGGCAAACAAAATGATATCCAAGGTGTGGTAATGAATAATGTAAGAGATGGTAACTGGAAAACAGGCATTTCATTTTGGGATAATGCACGCTTGGGAGATCAACAATATTTACCGGATAGCATCAAACACAATAATGCAAACAATAAATTATTTGCCCTTCCGCTAATTTTAGGCATCTTAGGAATTGTATTTCATTTTAAAAGGAATAAGAAAGATGCCATTGTAGTTGGGTTGTTGTTTTTCTTTACAGGAATAGCGATTGTACTGTATTTAAATATGGCGGGCAATCAACCTCGTGAACGTGATTATGCATTTGTGGGATCTTTTTATGCTTTTGCTATTTGGATTGGATTAGGTGTTTTATACGTAAGGGAATTATTCACAAAATATGTAACTGCTGCTATTGCCAACTATGCTTCAGCTGCCTTGTGCATATTAGCGGTACCGGTAATAATGGCCAATCAAGAATGGGATGACCATGATAGAAGTAATAAGGTATTGGCCAGAGATCTTGCTGCCGATTATTTAGAAAGTTGCGCCCCTAATGCCATTGTAATTTCTTTTGGAGACAATGATACTTACCCACTTTGGTATGCTCAAGAAGTAGAAGGAATTAGAAGAGATATCCGTGTTATTAATTCAAGCTTGTTGGGTACCGATTGGTACATTAATCAACTCAGGTATAAATTAAATAACAGTGATCCTATGGATCCAATTTGGAGTGCAGATAAAATTGAAGGTGCCAAAAGAGATGTAATTTATTATGCTCCAAGGCCAGGGGTAGATCCAACACAATATATGGATCTATACACTATGATGAAAGATTATGCAGGCAGTGACGAGAGCGCTAAAATTGAACTGCGTAATGGTGATACCCTTAATGTATACCCTACTAAAAAAGTAACGGTACCAGTAGATATTAATTTAGTTAGAAGCAATGGAACAGTTAATCCTACAGATAGTGTAGTTTCAGAATTAAGATTTGAAATACCAAAAAGTGCCTTGTTTAAAAATGATGCTGCCATTTTAAATATTATTGCAGCTAATAAATGGAAGCGTCCTATCTACTTTACTTCCGAATACCGCGAACTAGGCTTTGCAGCTTATCTGCGCCAGGATGGCCTTACCCATCGACTAGTACCAGTTGTCAACGGTATTGTAAATAACAGTTGGGCTTATGATAAAATGATGAATAAGTTTACATTTGGTAATGCCAATGTAAATGGTGTTTATTTTGATGAAGAAAATCGCAGACACTTAAACACTATCCGATTAGCATACGCTCAAGCGGCTATCAACTTAGCAGAAAATGGCAGAAAAGATGACGCTAAAAAAATGCTCGAGAAATGTGATAAAAATATGCTAGAGGAAAACTTCGGCTATGGCATGGTTTCCAGATTCCAGCAGCATAATTATGTATCCCTTCAGTTTTTGGAAGCTTGCTATAAAGCGGATGATAACGCGCTAGCAGACAAAGTAAGCAAAAGCGTTAAGAAAGATCTAGAGCAACAAATAATCTACTACTCCAATTTAAGTGAACGTATGCAGGATCAATTTAGAAATGATAGTGAGCAAGCAGCTAATTTCCTTAGAGGCATCCAACAAATTGAAAAAATGTACGATACTTCTATACCAAAAGCCACAGAAGTTCCCGCACCGATTAATAATACACCCGCCCCTCCTGCACCAAAGCAGTCAGGCGGTTCAAAAAAGTAACCTATTTTACGAATAAAGAAAATCCTTCTGTCAAAAACAGGAGGATTTTTTTATTTAAAAAACGAACTAAGCTTTCCACTAAAATGTTTACTAAATTGCAGTGGTCAAAACTTGTTTTAACTTCTTTAGAATTTGCTGCAAAAGTTTGACCCATTCAATTTTATATATTAATACAATTCATGCAAGGATATCAATTTTCTAAATTCGATCCCTCTCAAAAAGGCAAATCTCCTTTTGAGCAACTGCTCGATATTTTTATGCAAATACTTACTCACACTAGTGGTGATGTAGGAGAAGCGATGCAATGGATGAATGAATTGGACAAGCAATATAATCTTACCAAGGATGATTATGGCATGGGGGATTTTTTTGAAGACCTAAAAGAAAAAGGCTACATCGATGATAAAGGAGAAAATGGCGAAATAAAAATTACTCCGAAAACAGAACAAGGCATCAGGAAAAAGAGTCTGGAAGAAATATTCGGGAAACTAAAAAAGACCAAACAAGGGAATCACAACACTTTTAAGCCGGGCGGTGGTGATGAGATCAATCCAGAAGCTAGACCCTTTCAGTTTGGCGACACTTTAGAACAAATTGATTTTACCTCCTCCATCCGTAATGCTCAAATCAATCACGGAGTAGATAATTTCCGACTGCAAGAAGATGATTTAGAGATAAGAGAAAAAGATTTTAAATCACAGACTTCTACCGTTCTAATGATCGATATCAGCCATTCAATGATCTTGTATGGTGAAGATCGAATAACACCGGCTAAGAAGGTAGCAATGGCATTGAGCGAATTAATACAAACCAAATACCCTAAAGACACATTAGACATCGTAGTATTTGGAAATGATGCCTGGATGATAGAAGTGAAAGACCTTCCCTACTTACAGGTAGGTCCTTACCATACCAATACAGTGGCTGGGCTTGAGTTGGCGATGGAACTTTTACGCAAAAGAAGAAATCCCAATAAGCAAATTTTTATAATTACCGATGGTAAGCCAACCTGCTTAAAAGTTGGTACTAGATATTATAAAAATAGTTTTGGCGTAGATAGGAAAATTTTGAACCGTTGTATGAGCCTTGCCACACAATGTAAAAAACTAAAGATTCCAATTACCACTTTCATGATTGCTTCTGACCCTTATTTACAAAAATTTGTACAAGAGTTCACTGAAACCAATAATGGAAAAGCCTTTTTTGCATCACTTGACAAACTCGGTTCATTTATGTTCAAAGATTTCGAAAGTGGAAAACGCAAAACAGTATTTTAATTAAGCCTATTAACAAATTATAATCAATGAAGGGTTACACTTTTTTGTAACTGTCTTCTTAAAATAAATCAACTGAATGCCTAATCGCTTAAATGGCGAAATAAAACTGAAAATAAAAATGACGAAGAAAAAACCAACCACTTTAGGCGAATTAAAAAAACAAGGATACGTTTCAAAATCTATCAAAGACGAAGTTCGTGACAACCTTATCAAAAAAATTAAAGCGAAAGAGAATGCTTTTCCAGGGATATTAGGTTATGAAGATTCTGTAATCCCCGACACAGAAAGGGCTTTATTATCTCGCCATAATATTTTGTTTCTAGGACTACGAGGACAAGCGAAGACAAGAATGGCAAGGCAAATGATTCAATTACTAGATGAATACATTCCAGTAGTGGCAGGTAGTGAAATTAATGATGACCCATTACAACCTATTTCAAGATATGCGATTGATTTGATAGCGGAAAAAGGAGACAACACACCCATTAATTGGCTTCACAGTAGTCAGCGCTATGGAGAAAAACTTGCTACGCCCGATGTGAGTGTAGCTGATTTAATAGGTGACATCGATCCGATTAAAGCGGCCAATTTAAAATTAAGCTTTGCTGATGAAAGAGTATTACACTATGGTATCATACCACGCAGTAATCGAAGCATTTTTGTAATCAATGAATTACCTGATTTACAAGCTAGAATTCAAGTTTCGTTATTTAATATTCTTGAAGAAGGTGACTTGCAAATACGTGGTTTTAAATTAAGATTACCGCTAGATGTATTATTTGTTTTTACCGCTAATCCAGAAGATTATACCAATAGAGGTAGTATTGTTACACCACTTAAAGACCGTATCGAAAGTCAGATATTAACTCATTATCCAAAATCGATTGAAACTGCATTAGCTATTACAGAACAAGAAGCAAATATTTATCCAGAACAGGCTAAACGAGTAACCATCAGTGACCTAATCAAAAGATTAATTGAACAAGTTTCTTTTGAAGCCAGAGGGAGTGAGTTAGTTGATAAAAAAAGTGGCGTAAGTGCGAGACTTACTATTGCTGCATTTGAAAATGCGGTAAGTGCTGCAGAAAGAAGAGCCATCATTAATGACGAATCGACTACGCAAGTTTGGCTAAGTGATTTAGTTGGCATCATTCCTTCCATCACCGGAAAAATTGAGTTGGTATATGAAGGTGAACAAGAAGGTCCTTACCAAGTAGCATTTAATTTATTGGAAAAAGCAACCCGTACTTTATTCGGTCAATATTTCCCTAACCCCGATACGCTGAAAAAGAAAAGAGGAAAGGAAATTTCACCAGAGGATACTCCTTACAAAGCGATTACCCGCTGGTTTGATAGTGGAAAAAATTTAGCTGTTTTTCTTGAAACAAAGGACGAAGATAAAGTGCAACTATTATACAAGGTAGATGGATTGCATGCCCTAGTAAAAAAACATTACAAATCGGCTAATGAAAAAGAAAGTGCTTTACTTATGGAATTTGTACTTCATGGCTTAGCCTCCTATTCACTCATCAGCAAAAAAGTTTTGGATGGCAAGATAGAATTTAAAGATTTGATGGGAAGTATGTTAAATATAGGCAACCAAGATTTTGAAGGAGAATTTGATGAGGAAGGGTAAATATAATTATCCTATCGCTGGAAACTTTCTAGCGATAGGATAATTATGCTATACAATATTGACTTCCCTTTCTAATTCAATTCCGAATTTACTTTTTACACTCTTTGCAATTGACTCGCTTAGTTCTAAAATTTGAGCACCAGTTGAATGGCCATAATTTACCAACACCAAGGCTTGTTTAGCATAACAACCAGCATCCCCTTTTCGGTATCCCTTCCAACCACATTGCTCAATCAACCAGCCAGCAGCTAGTTTAACCCTTTCGTTGGCCAAAGAAAAACCAATTATTCCTGGAAATTCCTTTGAAAGATGGTCGAATTGTTGCTGATCGATTTCAGGATTTTTAAAAAAACTTCCTGCATTACCTATTTCAGATGGATTAGGTAATTTATTTTGGCGAATAGAAATAATTGCACTAGAAATGGCTTGAATGCTCAACTCAGAAACGCCCATTTTATTTAGCTCTTGATCAATAGCTGCATAAGCCGTTTTAAAATTTGGCACTTTGCTTAACCGGTAGGTTACAGTTACTATTACAAACTGTTTATTCAACTTTCTTTTAAAAACACTTTCACGATAGCCAAATTCACAATCTGCCAAAGTAAAAGTAACTACTGATTTGTCTTTCAAATGAAAGGCTTCTAATTCGAAAAAAATATCTTTCAATTCTACTCCGTAAGCTCCTATGTTTTGCATAGGAGAAGCTCCTACATTGCCTGGTATCAGCGAAAGGTTTTCTATACCAGCCCAGTTATTTTGTAAACAATGCATTACTAACTGGTGCCAAGGAACGCCTGCCCCTGCTTTAACATATACATACCTTTCATCTTCTCTAATCTTTTCAATTCCTCCTATTTCATTTTTTAAAACTAGGCCATCAAAATCTTTAGTAAACAATAAATTACTTCCACCACCCAGTATAAGAATAGGCAATGAATTAGAAGAAATAGAAGACGGTATCAATTCGAGGTGAGCAGACAATTCATTTACCGTGCTGAATGTAGCAAAATAATGGGCAGTGGCGTCTATGCCAAAAGTGTTGTATTTTTTTAGCGATATATTTTCTTCAATCATGATAGTAATCTGTTATTCAATTAGGCCAGTTAATTTGCATCTACATCCGCAATCATAACTACTCCCTTGAATTTCTTTTCTGCTAATAGTAAATTAAACTGATTTTTAATGGCGCGTTTATACAAATGAATTTGTTTCATATCCAAAGGCAATTTAACTAATAATTCCATGAGGTATTGATTTCGAATCCTTGCCACAACAGGCGCTGCTGGCCCCACAACAAAATTATTTAAATCCATTTTTAATACAGCCCCTAATTTATGAGCTGCTTCATCCACCACTTCCTTATTTTTATGTTTCAATGTTATTTCAATAATTCTACTGTAGGGTGGATAAAAAAACTGTTGTCGATGAGCGATCTCAAATTCATACATTTTTTTATAATCATGCTGCTGTACAAATTGTAATATCGGATGATTTACCTGTGTTGCTTGAATCAACACTTTCCCCTGCTCATCTTTTCGACCAGCCCTTCCACTTACCTGTTCCATTAACTGAAAGGCTCTTTCATTTACTCTAAAATCAGCAAAACTTAATAATCCATCCGCATCCAAAATACCCACTAAACTTACTTTTTCAAAATCAAGTCCCTTTACTACCATCTGTGTACCTACTAAAATATCAATGCGCTGTTGCTCAAACAACTTAATTAAATTATCGTGAGCGGATTTTCCTTTTACAGAATCTACATCCATTCTTGCCACTTTTAAATTCGGAAATTCCTCGTCTAACATTTCCTCAATTTTTTCGGTGCCAAAATTTTTCTCCATCCAGTTAACAGTTCCGCAGGCAGGGCATTCAGTAATTTTTGGATAGGTAGTTCCGCAGTAATGACAATGAAGTTTATTAGAATATTTATGTAATGTTAGCGTGACATCACAATTTTTACATTGGGGTAAATATCCGCAAGTGCCGCACAATAAATAAGGAGAATAACCCCTGCGATTTTGAAAAAGTATCACCTGGCGACCATTTTCAACTGTTTGTTGTACTGCCTCTTTTAATTGAGGAGACAACATTACTTTTCCCTTTTGCACCACTTTCCTTGTATCAATAATTTCTATTATTGGCAAATGAATACCACCAAATCTTTCATTCAATTCTACCAATCCATACTTTCCCTTTTGGGCATTATAATAAGTTTCAATGGAAGGAGTAGCGCTACCTAATAATACTTTAGCATTAAAAAGAGAAGCATAAAAGATGGCCGCATCCCTTGCATTGTATCTAGGAGCAGGATCTTGTTGTTTAAAAGACGCGTCATGTTCTTCATCAACCACAATCAAACCTAACTCCTTAAAAGGCAGGAATAAAGCGCTACGAGCCCCTAGCACTATTCTGGTCTCCCCTGTTTTAATCTTATTCCACATTTCTACTCGCTCATTATTATTAAACTTGGAATGATAGATAACTATATTACCACCAAAATGTAACTGAAGTCTTCTTATCATTTGAGAGGTAAGCGCTATTTCAGGCAAAAGATAAAGCACTTGTTTTCCTTGTAAATAATAAGATTCAATTAGTTTAATATACAATTGGGTTTTGCCACTACTGGTTACCCCATGCAGTAGACAAACATTTCGATTAACCAAACATTCTTGAACAGATTCGAGAGCTTTACTTTGCGCAGGGCTCAATGAAAAATTAAGTTCCATTGATTTAGGCATTGTTTTTATCCTATCCACACTCCTCTTTTCTATTCGAACTATTTGCTTATCGACTAAGCCCTTTAGCTGCGCAGCAGTAGCACCCGATTTTTTTAATAGCGCTATTTGACTCACTTCTCCTTCTTGCTTCATCAAATGCAGATAACTCAAAAGTAATTCCATCTGCTTGGGAGCCTTCGTCCAATGATTTAACAGCTCTGCTAATTCATTTTCATTTTCAAACTTCGAATCAAGCAGTACAAAATTCTCTAGCTTACTTTTATAGCGTTCACTTAAAGCTTCCCAAACAATACAAACATTTTTATCGATCAATTTTTTGATTACTGGATATACATGGGTAGCATCTAATACCTGCTGTACTTCAGTTAAATTCAATTGTTTTTTTATTAATAAAGCTTCTGCCACCAAATATTCTTCGTTATCCAAACTCGAAAAATCCTCTCCAAAATCTTCGTTATACAAAAGAATAGTTTCACTACTCAATTTAAAATGAGCAGGCAATGCAGCTGCCATTACTTCCCCTTCACTACACATATAATATTCTCCGATCCAATTCCACAAGGCTAACTGCTGAGCAAATAATAGCGGGGTATCATCGAGTACATTTAAGATTTCCTTTGTTGGATAGGATGGTGCAATGGCGGTAATTGATTTGACAATACCAGCATATTTTTTATTTCTCCCTAAACCTACCTCTACCCTACAACCTGGTTGAATTACTTTAGCAAAAATGGGAGGCACTGCATACGTGTAGGTCGTGGGTAAAGCGAGGGGTAAAATTACCGATGCAAAAACAGTGCTATTACTTCCAGGAATAGGTAATAGATCATTTGCTGAAACACTTTCTACACCCAATAAATCCGTCGGATCCACCTCCGCTGTTGGAATGCTAAAAAGGGGTATTTGATTTTGATCACTCATTCAATATTTTTACAGCAAGATTAATTTTTTAGGATGGGTTAATCCAACTTACTTGGTAGGTAATTAATTTACTTTCCATCAAATCATACACTTTTTTCTTTAATAATGGCAATTCATCCATCGTTAGTCCCTCCACACTTATTTCCTCCAAATAAATTGCCCTAGACCTGCCTGGTGATAATGTAAATATACTTTTGTAATGCATCCGATGGAAGGTATCTAAAAATAAAATTGGCTTAATAGGTGTTTGCGTTTCAATGGCAATTTTAAATGCCCCGTCATAAAACTCTTTTAAAGGATTAGCGGTCATATTAAAAGTGCCTTCCGGGGCAATGACAACAGAAATACCTTTTCGGATAAAGGCTTTTAATTTTGCGACACTCTCTGCTCTTTTAACTGCATTGCTCCGGTCTACCATCACCACTGCGTGCTGATATAAAAAACCAAATACTGGAATTTTTGCCATTTCCGACTTCCCTAAAATTCTAAAGGGCTGCTTGCGGATAGCCTTCATAATAATGGGGATATCCATATAAGAAATATGATTAAAAATAAAAACATATTGTTTATTTTTATCATGTGGCGACTCAAAAATATTTCGATGCCGTATTCCCCAAATGATCATCATAGAATCAGCCCAAAACTGGCATATTTTATAAATAAAATTTCCTCCTCTAATTTTTCCAAAAAAAGAAGCGATGATCACTAGAGGGAAAAGTAGTAACAGTAAAATAATAAATAATATAAAACCATAAAGGGAAAAAAGTACCCTAAATGGGAAAATTAGCTGTTTCATAATATAAAGCGAATATAATAAGTTTATTACTCAACGCTATTTGGATAGTATTTTTAAAGCTTTCTTAACTGATTTTACACTTAAAATGCCCCTAAAATGCCCTAAACCCAGGATTTTTACAAAATTCCCTTTTATAATTCTCTCATTTAATCTGAATTCCCTTACCTTTGCCGTCCTAAATTTTGGTAATATGTTAGCAGTAGTAAAAATAGCAGGTCAACAGTTTAAAGTGAAAGCAGGCGATAGCTTGTATGTACCGCATATCGAAGGTAAGAGTGGCGATAAAGTTGAGTTTTCAGAAGTTCTGATGACTGACAATGCCGGAAAAGTATCTATCGGTAGCAACGTAAAAGCAATCGTTAAAGCGGAAATTTTAAGCGATCTAGTACAAGGCGATAAAGTAATTGCCTTTAAAATGAAAAGAAGAAAAGGTTTCCGTAAAAAACACGGACATCGTACGCATTACACTAAAATTCAGGTGACTGAAATCGCTTAATTGAAGTATATTTTTCATTTGGGTGACTTCAATAAAAAATTGAAAATTTGCCAAAAATGATCAAAATAGCCTAAAAATTGGAATTCGAAATAAAAAAAAATAATTAAAAATGGCACATAAAAAAGGTGAAGGTTCGGTTAAAAATGGCCGTGATTCGCAAAGCAAAAGATTAGGTGTAAAAATCTATGGCGGACAACCTGTTAGTTCAGGCAATATCATTGTACGTCAACGTGGGACTGTGTATCATCCAGGTAAGAATGTTGGTCTTGGAAAAGATTTTACCATTTTTGCACTAGCTGATGGCATCGTAGAGTTCAAAAAAGGAAGGGGCGATAAGAGCTATATTTCTATCAATGCGGTAGAAGCTTCTGCATAAAAAATAAAATTTTTTTTGGTAGATAAAAAAATATTTTTAATTTTAAGTATTATTTACTAACCAATTAAATTTTAAAGAACATGGCAACTGCAAAAAAAGCTGCAAAAAAAGCACCAGCTAAAAAAGTAGCAAAAAAAGCACCAGCTAAAAAAGCTGCAAAAAAAGCTCCAGCTAAAAAAGCTGCAAAAAAAGCTCCAGCTAAAAAAGCTCCAGCTAAAAAAGTAGCAAAAAAAGCACCAGCTAAGAAAGCTGCTGCAAAAAAGAAGTAAGCTTTGCTTTTTAAAAAGCGAAACTAATAGAAAAGTCCTGGCGAAAGCCGGGACTTTTTGTTTCCATCCATTCTCTGTTTTTCTGCTTACTTTATTTTAATTTATTAATTTCCAAGTACCACTTAAGCTGCTTAATTTGAAAAATATAAAATAAGGAGAACTAAATTAGTGCATTCCCTTTCCAAACAGTTTTGAAAATTCGATTTACATTTGACTATGAATAACAACCAGATAGCTGAATCTTTCTCTTTATTGGCCAAATTGATGGACATCCATAATGAAAACAGTTTTAAGGCTAAATCTTATGCTGCTGCTGCCTTTACTATAGATAAACTAACCATTCAATTAAGCGAGACTCCCCCAGACAAGATCTTTGGCGTCAAAGGAATTGGAGAATCTGCTGGTAAAAAGGTGATTGAATTATTAAACACCGGAGTTTTACAAGCGCTAGAGGAAATGATAGCCAAAACACCCCCAGGCGTAATAGAGATGCTAAATATAAAAGGCATTGGGCCAAAAAAGATTAGCACCATTTGGAAAGAGATGGAAATTGAAAGTATTGGTGAATTATTATACGCTTGCAAAGAAAATAGATTAAAACTTTATAAAGGATTTGGCGAAAAAACTCAGCAAAATGTAACTGAAACAATTGAGTTTTATTTAAAAAGTCAGGGAAGCTTTCTTTATGCTCAGATAGAACCCGTTCAGGAACTGGTGAAAAGTTTTTTTGAAAAATCCTTCCCCAACAATCGGATTGAATTTACAGGGGCTTATAAAAGACAGTTGGAAATTATCAATGAGCTAGAAATAGTTATAGATACCCCTATTCAAAATATCGAAACTACTTTTTCAGGGGTAGAAGACTTTGAGCTGATAGAAAAAAATGAAGCGGATTTACTATTTGGACTTTCAGTAGGTATAAAATTGAGGGTTTACAGTACTGATAAAAAAGATAGTATAAAAACTGCTTTTCTAAAAGGATGCGCTGATGAATTTGCTACTGAATTTATTAAGCAATTTCCTGGTATTGATTACTCCGCTTGCAAAAATGAGGAAGCCATATTTAGCCAAGCTTCTATCAATTTCATTCCCAACTGCCAAAGAGAACTTACGAGTACTATTGAAAAGGCAAAACAGCAGGCACTACCCAACCTTTTGAAGATTGCTGATATCAAAGGTATCATACATAGTCATAGTAACTGGAGTGACGGAAGTAATACCATTGAGGAAATGGCAAAAAATGCTATTTCAAAGGGCTTTGAATACCTAGTGATTAGCGATCATAGTAAATCAGCATTTTATGCTAATGGATTACAAATTGAAAGATTAAAAGAACAGCATGCCAATATCGACACTTTAAATTCCCAATTGGCCCCCTTTAAAATTTTTAAAAGTATAGAAAGTGATATTTTAAATGACGGCAGTCTAGACTACAGCAATAATATTTTAGCCACTTTCGATCTGGTCATTGCATCAGTCCACTCCAATTTAAAAATGGCGGAGGATAAAGCAATGCTCCGGCTAATTAATGCAATTGAAAATCCCTACACTACTATTTTGGGGCATATGACAGGTCGGTTATTATTAAGCCGAAAAGGATATCCTGTAGATCATAAACGTATTATTGACGCTTGTGCTGCCAATCAAGTAGTAATAGAATTAAATGCCCATCCTAGTCGATTAGATATTGACTGGCGACATATTGATTACGCACTAGAAAAAAATGTATTGATATCGATCAACCCAGATGCACATTCACCAGAAGGATTTGACGATATCCGATATGGTATGCTGGTAGCACAAAAGGCCATGCTCACCAAAGAACAAAACCTAAGTAGTTTTGGATTAAAAGAACTAGAACAATATTTATCAGATAGAAAGAAAATGAAAAATATCTAGATCAATGTTAAGGGTAAGGTTACAAAAAAGGTACTGCCTTGGTCCATAGAAGTTTCAAACCAAATAGTACCCTTACATTCTTCCACAATCCCCCTGCACATAGCTAAACCTAAGCCAGTACCTGAATTTTTAGTAGTAAAATTAGGTGTAAATATTTTTGAACGAATTTCCGCTGGAATACCTGCTCCATTATCTTGTAGGGTGATTACAACTTTATTTTCTATCAGCTCCTCAGCAACTATAATTTTAGCTTTCCTTCCATCTGGAATCGACTGCTGAGCATTTTGAATTAGGTTGGTAAATAGACGATTAATATGCGTACGGTCTGCCGTAATATATACTTTTGAGCCCGATGGTTTCCAGCTTATATCAATATTACCCTCAACCGAATGTAATTGTATCAGAGATTGAATCGTTTCATTCAGGTCGAATACTTCATTGCGTGGATTATCAATATTGGCAAACTGGGAAAAATCAGCAGCAATTTGGCTAAGATGATCAATTTGTTCAACCAATGTTTGCGTTACATTTTTAGTCAGCTCATGAATGTCTTTTTTATCCATTTCAATTGCTCGTTGAAGATATTGCAAGCTCAACTTCATGGGAGTAAGCGGATTTTTTATTTCATGTGCTACTTGTCTTGCCATCTCTCTCCAAGCAGTTTCCCTTTCATTTTTAGCTAGCGCCAATGCACTTTCATCTAATTTTTGGACCATCTTATTATACTCGTCTACCAATTCTCCTATCTCATCCTTTTTATTCCAGATAATAGTTTCATTCTTTTGCCCTAAACTTACCGCCTTCATTTTATTACTTATAAATGAAAAAGAACGGGTAATTCGATTGGTAATAAAAAATGCAACAATACCTGCAATTAAAAAAATAAAAGCATTCAGATTAATGATAGCCACCAAAAAATTAGATATTTCCTGACGAAGTTTGGATTGTGAAGTAAAGTAGGGAATATTAAGATATCCATATACACTGCCCCTTTCGTCTAGGATGGGCACATAATTACTGAGAAATTTCAAGCTGCCAATCATTTCCTCTTTAGAAAACTGTATTTCTTTTAAATTATTTAAATGATAATAAGCAAATGGATCCATTTGATTACTTACAATTCCCTTGCTGTAAGGAAGAGGTAATGAAGAAGCGCTTAATGTACCATCTAAATCATAAAAATTTATATCGACTGCATGAGCTTCAGAGATATTAGAAATCACCTTCTTAAGCCTATTAATATTTACCTCATCATATACTTTTATCACATCATCAAAAACAATGATATCAGACAGAGCGTTCTGAACCTCATTTTGCATACTATGAATAATACTCGCCAATTGTTCACGATTATTGTTATTATAGCGTTCATTAAAAAATATAATGGTAGCTATCCCCACGATGATAAAAGCACTCAGACTAATAAAGATAATGGTACTATGCACCTGGTTTCTGATACTCATTTGCCAATACCTACCTAATTCACGAAAATGAAAACGTGATTGAATAATAGCTGTTAGTATCCAGCCTACAGCAGTAATGAATAAAAAAGTACAAAAAAGGTAAGAGAAAAGGGTAACGGCTTCAATAAAATTATTATTCTTCTTCACTATAACTACCGCTTTTCCAGCAGCTGGTTGATACCAAAGCTCATCAAAGTCGCTCTTTTTAATTAAGCTAAAAGCACTGGAGTTTGAAGTAGTATATACTACTTGAAGGGGAAAAGGATAATCATTATGACTACTAACCAATTTGTGTTGATTATATACCGCATAATAATATATAGGTGAATTTTCAATAGAGCTTTCATAACCCTTTAAAAAAAGTTCAGGGTACAATGCATCCGTTTTGTATTTTTTGGGGCTTGCCAAAATAAAAATATAACCTAATAATTTACCAGTAGAATCGAAAATGTCTTTCTTGCTGATGTAATTAAAACGATCGAAGGAAACATCGTAATAATAAAGACCATTAATTTCAGTAGGTTTTGCTTGGGTATTTAAAATACTATTTAAAATAGTAAAGCTGGTTGAATCTTCATTAAATAAAGGCTTTTCATTCGCATCAAATGTAAAAATTCTAGTGTCGTATTTATTCAAGTACCCTGAAAAATTGTCGCTCAACAAACTATCTTTAAGTAATTGATTAGACGCTGAAATTTTAAACAGATTAAAAATTGGAGCAATTGATTCACTGCTGAAGTCAGTAAGAACCGTACTCATCAATTTCTCACTCGACGGGTCAGCTTTAATAGCTAATACTTCTGCATAATGCTTCCGCTGTCCTATTTCCTTATTGCTATTTTCTGTTAAAATAACGGTACTGATAGCAATTGAAAAAAAGAATAACCAAAATATAAACCTGGAAGAAATGATAGCTGAGGAAAGTAAAAAAAGATTTTTATCATTGAGCAACAATAAATAAATCAATAACCATATCAATAGGTACAACTCAAAAAGTACGGTTGAGTGACCAATCCTTAGGGTTAAAGCAAATAACCCTACTACAGTAATGGTGATCAACAGTAATAGAATGTTCTTAGGTAAAAAAGGCCGAAGCAGAAAAATGACAATTTGAGTGGCTAAGAAATAACCAATAGCCAAACATCCAAAAACAACAAATCCAATTACACTGTAAATCGAAAGCGTAAAGAAATTAACTACATCAAAAGAAATATTTGAATCCGCCACCATCGTCCGAATCAGATGACCGACTAGCAAAGTACAAAGAAGCAAAACAGAAGCCCCTATAATAATTACCAGCCACCTTGTAACAGGAGATTTTACTATAAGGGTAACTCTTTTATCTTGTATATAAAACCGAATGAAAAGAATAATCCATAAAAATAAAATTGAATTAATCAACAAATCACCTAAAGAACGAGATATGCTACTAGAGCCATAAATAGAAGGGTCAAATAACTCAAATTGGCGGAAACTCACTGGAATGGGTAAATAATAACTAGCCATTCTCAAAGCAAAAATCACCACGACTAAAAAAGATACTCCCTTATAAAAATTTTTTTGAATGATAAAAGCTGAAGTAAGGTGAACAAAAAATAATATAAAAAATGATGCAATCATTCTTAACATAACAGCCAGCAGATTATTATGAACACCACTGTTAACATCCTTTGGCATTAAGGAAAATAGAAAATGTCCATCAATAGCGTAGATATTATTTATTACTCTTTTGTCTGAAATCGAATAGGATTTTTCAATATTTTTTCCCGTAGTAAAGGAGTTGACAAGATAATCGTTGGTTATAGCATAATTCCACTGAATAGGGATCAGCCCAACGAAGATGAAGTCTTTAAAAATAATTTTTTGCCATACATAATAACCATTCGCTAATTGAATAAAACCTGTTTTCTGATGCGCTACAGAAAGCACACCCGCTGGATCAACCACCTGTGTAGACCAAAAAAGCAGATTAAATTGTTCCGAATAAGTTTTCTTTTGATATACAAATAAAAAATATTTTTTATGGGTGATCTCCTGAAGTAAGGTCTCGTCATATTTTTGATTAGTAAGTCTTTCTAAAAAAACCGAATCTGAGGCCAACGCATAAAAATCTTCTTGCTGCCTTTCAATAAAACTGGTTAAATTTTTAGTGACTGTTTTGGGAGAAGCATTCCCTGTTAGATAATTATCAATTATAAAAGATATCGTCACTAACCAAGCTGCTGTTACCAATAGATAACTTTTTCTAACAATAAACTGCTTGAATGAATTGAATTTATCCAAAATAAAATAAAAATTAAGAAGGCAGTATAAATATTATTCTATGGGTATTCTATATAATTTGGAGCATTGCCTAAAGTAATTTGAATACTATTTTCGTTTTATTTGATTCCAAATAGCATCCATCTCTTCTAAGGTCATACTAGAAAGTTCTTTTCCAGACAAAGTTGCAGTTGCTTCCATTTTAGTAAATCGATCGATAAATTTTTTATTTGTTCTCTCTAAAGCATTTTCAGCATCTACGTTCAAAAATCGTGCAAAATTTATCAGAGAAAAGAAAACATCCCCTAATTCATCCTCCATATCATTTTTGTTACCAGAAGCAATCGCCGCTAACAATTCAGCTTTTTCCTCTTCAACTTTTTCCCATACCTGATCCTTATTTTCCCATTCAAAGCCCACTTGTTTTGCCTTCTCTTGTAAGCGCATTGCTTTTATAGTGGCAGGTAGTGACTTGGGAACTCCCCCTAAAACCGATTTTTTACCCTCCTTAATTTTTAATTTTTCCCAATTTCTTTTTACCTCTTCCTCATCTTTCACAATCACATCACTATATATATGGGGGTGGCGAAAAATGAGCTTTTCGCAAACTCCATTTATCACCTCGTCTAGCGTAAACTGATTTTGCTCTGTACCAATTTTAGCATAAAAAACAATATGTAATAAAATATCTCCTAATTCCTCTTTTATCCCCTTCCAGTCGCCATCCGTAATTGCATCTGTTAACTCGTAAGTTTCTTCAATAGTCAACTGTCTCAGCGTTTCAATCGTTTGAACCTTATCCCATGGGCACTTTTCCCTTAAGTCATCCATTATCTTTACCAATCTTAAAAATGCATTTTCAGTCGTGGATTGCATATATATTGTTATTAAAATTTTATTAAAAATAATAAAGAATTCCCGCAACCAACATTTTAGTAAGTTTTAGCCGATATAAATAAGGCAAAAGCAGTCCTGTAATGATAAATTTAACATAGTCCTAGGTTATCTAGGTTAGCGAATTCAAAATATTTCCCCAATACTCCCTTAGTTTTCAATAATTACAAGCTACTGCCTTAATTTTACTATATAAAATAAACCTATGGGCAAATCAATTTGGATACAATTGATATTACTGACCACCCTTTCAACAGCTGGTCTATCGCAATACCATTATCTAGATATTGTAAGCAACCTTCAATTGTCTTCAGAAATGAAACAATTTAAAGAGCAAAAAATAAGAGATATCCAAGTGCATAGTTTTGAAAGTAACGGGGAATCTAGTAAAGGCTTTTTCTGTAAAAAAAAGATTAGCAAAGACTATCGCAAAATTGAAACTTATACCAAATCAAATCTTTCAGAAAAATCTATCCTTACCTCCAAATTCAATACGGAAGGTCAATTGATAGCCTCTAATGATAGCTCAGCAATTTCGAGCTCTTCCAATTTCTTTCAGTATGATACCAAGGGACATCTTACCAAGGTGATCAATATCTCCTCTTCCAAGGACGACGACTTTACAACCAAAATGATGGAGGAACATCTCTATTTTTATGATAACAAAGGCCACACTTTAAAGATGCTACGAATAAAAAATCAATTAGATACTACTACTGTATTATTTACTGCCGATGAAAAAGGGAATATAATTGATGAAAATGATTTGGGAAAAAACGGCAAACATTATTATTATTATTATGATTCTAAAAACAGACTCACCGACGTAGTAAAATATAATGCCTTAAGAGGTAAATTGGTGCCTGATTTATTATTTGAATATAATACTGTAGGTCAAGTAACCCAAATGATCACGACTGAAGAAGGTATTTCAAACAACTATTATGTTTGGAAAAAAATATATAATGATGGGCTGAGAATTATTGAAAAATGCTTTACTAAAGAAAATGAGCTGATGGGTTATTTTGAGTTTGAATACAATTAATTAACTACTGCTAATAATCTCTATCAAGTACATTCCTCCTAATCGATTTAAGAGTGTAAATAATTTAATCTTTTCTTTCTAGGCAAGCACCCTTTCATTGCGTAACTTTAACTCCATGAACATTGAAAAAAAAATACTTATTGCCTTAGGTCTTTTTTTACTCACTGGCTATCTCGAGGCCCAAAATTTTGGAGGAAATCCCGCTGCTATAAAATGGAAACAATTCAATAATGCTACTAATAGAGTGATCTTTCCAATTGGAATGGACAGTCAAGCCAGGCGGATCAATGCAATCAACCAATTACTTAAAAAAAACACAGCCTACAGTATAGGGGGAAGCCAACAAAAATGGTCTATTTTATTATTAAACCAAACTACTATTTCCAATGGTATAGTAAGGATGGCCCCTATTTTGAGCGAATTTTATATGAACCCTGATCAAAATAATTTTAGTTCAGGAAGTCTGCGTTGGGATGACAACCTAATTATCCATGAAAACAGGCATATTCAACAATACAGCAATTTCAAAAGTGGACTTACCAAGGTATTTTCAATTTTTCTTGGACAAGAAGGTCAGTTGCTAGCGAATGGAATGGCTATTCCTGATTATTTTTTTGAAGGCGATGCCGTATGGCAAGAGACGCTGGTAAGTGCCCAAGGGCGTGGAAGATTGCCTTCCTTTTTTAATGGAACGAAAGCTCTTTCAATTGAAAATAAAAAATACTCCTGGATGAAACTGCGCAATGGATCTTACAGAGATTATACGCCCGATCACTATGAATTAGGTTACCAGTTGGTAGCCTACGGATATGAAAAATATGGAGAAGATTTTTGGAGAAAAGTTACTCAAGATGCCGTTCAGTTTAAAGGAATATTCTTTTCATATAAAAAAGCGATTGAAAAATATACTGGCATAAGCTACCAACAATTCAGAGACAATGCAATGAAATTGTTTGCTGAAAAAGCCTTTCCATCATCGCCTATTGATCCGCTAGCAAACCATTACCTTACTGCAAGTAAAAATCATCAAGTGGTAGACTATCTTTTTCCCTACTATATAAGCGATGACACCATACTAGTAACCAAAAAGTCGAATCAATCTATTAGTAGTTTTTATTGGTTAACCAAGGGAGAAGAAAAAAAGATTCAATCAAAAAAAATAGTGATAGATGATTACTATAGTTATAAAAATGGAATGATAGTGTATGCAAGTTACCAATCTGACCTGCGTTGGGGAAATAGAAATTACAGCAACATTCAATTACTCAATATCCACACAAACCAGGAGCGAAAAATAAGTTATCAAACGAAATATTTTTCACCTGATATCAACGAAAGCGGTAGTGAAATACTAGCAGTAAGTATCAATCCAAATGGAACTAATTACCTCCATCGAATCAATGCCAATTCGGGTGAATTGATAAAAGAAATTCCGAATACTGAAAATTATTTTTATACTCACCCCAAATACATTGATTCAAACACCGCTATTTCAGCAGTAAGAAATTCAGCGGGAGAAATGAGCTTAGTAAAAGTGAATCTTACCAACGGTGCCAACGAGATAATTACCCCTTTTTCATTGAATGTGATTGGCTATCCGTTTATAAAAGGAGACACTGTTTATTTTACTGCAATGAATAATAATACAGATAAAATTTTTGCCGTCAGCCTGCTGAATAAAAAAATATTTCAATTGACTAATAACATCAATGGAGTATACCAACCTGCAATAAATAATAAAAATGAACTATTATTTTCTGCCTTTTCTACAGGAGGATCTAGACTTGCAAAAATGTCTCTAGCTCCTAACAATTGGAATGAAATAACCCCTAAAGAATTTACGCAGCCTTCTTTCTTGTACAATTTTGCAACTTTGCAATCAAAGGGCGGTGGCTTATTAAAAGCGGCTATACCCAACAGTGATACCATTACCACTTACAAAAAATCTTTGCATTTATTTAATTTTCATAGTTGGAGACCAGAATTAGCTGACCCTGAATATGGCTACAATTTATATAGTGATAATGTATTAAGTAGTTTTAGCAATACACTTAAATACACTTTTAATCGATCTGACAGAAGCCATACGCTTGGTTTCAATGAAGTATTTGCAGGATGGTTTCCGCTACTACAATTAGGTAGCTCCTATAGTTTCAACAGAAATATAGATACGGCTGTTGGAAAAACAGTCAATTTTAATTCAGCAAAAATAAATGCGGGAGTATACATTCCTTTGAGTTTTGTGGGAGGAAATTCTTCCACTCAAATTAATTTTGGCGGAGGATATAATATTGAACAATTATTCTATGGAGGAAATGGTAAAAATGTATTGAATAATCTTTCTGTCAAATATGCTAACTTTTTAATTTCGGTAAGAAATTTTGGTAGACAAGCAAAGCAGCATATCAATCCCCACTGGGGACAAACCATTGCTGTTTCTTATAGGAATGCCTTTACACTAATTCACACCAACAAATTGGTAGCCAACGGATCCCTTTATTTCCCAGGCTTATTCACCAATCACAGCTTTGTGCTAAATGGATCCTATCAAAGTAGAGATACCTCATTCAATTATTTCAGTAATACTTTTTCTTATTCCAGAGGATACGAAGCATTGAGTACCCGAGAAATGTACAAGTGGGGTGCCAATTATCATTTTCCAATTGTGTATCCGGATTGGGGATTTAGTAACCTTTTATTTATTCAACGGATACGGGCAAACGCTTTTTATGATCATACCACTGCCCGAGCTAGACTAAATGGCACACTAACTAAAATTAAAAACAGAAGTGTAGGAGTAGAAATTTACTTCGATAGTAAAGCATGGAATGCCCTGCCCGTCAGCTTCGGATTTAGATATGCTCATTTGATAGACAAAGACTTAATCAACCCTGGCACAATAAACCGATGGGAATTCATCCTACCTATTGGACTCATACCAAATTAATAGTCCTAAAAAATGATTGTATCAATTCCATCGAATGATTAACTTAGTAGCTCATCCCATTAATTCTTTATGAACCTCATTAAACCACTAGCCATTATTCAAGAAGACCCTTGGCTTAGTCCTTATCAGCAAGATATTAAAGAACGTTGGGAGAATTTTCAAAGTGCACTGAAGGAAATTGAAGCAGCAGAAGGAAGCCTACTTAATTTCGCTACAGCGCATCAGTATTATGGGATTCATTTTGATGACAAAAAAAACGGATGGACCTACCGAGAATGGGCTCCCAATGCTCAGCAACTTTTCCTGATAGGTGATTTCAATGGATGGGACAGAAGTGCTCATCCGCTAGAAAGAAACCAACAAGATGATTGGGAGATATTTTTACCTTTTGACACCTACCACACCACCTTTATTCATGGTAGTAAAATAAAAGTTACCATTCATGGTGCCAATGGCATTACCGATAGGCTACCTGCATGGATACAAAAAGTAATTCAAGATCCTTCTACCCATGATTTTTGCGGACAACTTTGGTTTCCAGAAAAAAAATTCAACTGGACGGATGCAGCTTTCATTCCAACACTCAATCAACAAGCGCCTATTATTTATGAATGTCATATAGGAATGGCTCAGGAATTAGAAGAAGTAGGAACCTACCGCGACTTTGCAGATAAAATTTTACCCCGTATAAAACAGAGTGGATACAATACTATCCAATTGATGGCAATAATGGAACACCCTTACTACGGATCATTTGGCTACCATGTTTCCAACTTTTTTTCACCTAGTTCCAGATTTGGAATACCTGAAGATCTGAAATACTTGGTCAACCAGTCGCATGAAATGGGTATCGCTGTTATCATGGATATTGTTCACTCGCATGCTGTTAAAAATATTGCAGAAGGACTCAGTGAATTCGATGGAACTGATCACCAATTTTTTCATTCAGGGAAAAGAGGTTATCACACTGGTTGGGACTCTAAATTATTTGATTATGGAAAATGGGAAGTAAAGAAATTTCTATTGTCGAATGTAAGATATTGGCTAGAAGAATTTCACTTCGATGGCTACCGTTTTGATGGCGTAACGTCAATGCTATACTTGCATCATGGAGACACCGACTTTGATCATTACGACAAGTATTTTAAATCAGCAATAGATACAGACGCAATCACTTATTTACAATTAGCTAATGCGGTGGTTCACCAGTATAAAAAACAAGCGATTTCAATCGCAGAAGATGTAAGTGGAATGCCTGGCCTTTGCAGAAAACCCGAAGAAGGAGGGCTTGGATTTGATTACCGATTAGCTATGGGAATTCCTGATTTCTGGATTAAAATACTCAAGGAAAAACCCGATGAGGATTGGGATATCAATGAAATATGGGCTGTACTTAACTACCGGAGATTAGGTGAGAAAACAATCGCCTATGCTGAATCGCATGACCAGGCTTTAGTAGGCGATAAAACGCTTGCCTTTTGGCTGATGGATAAAGAGATGTATACGCACATGAAGTTAGCAGATCAAAACCCTATCATCGACCGAGGAATCGCTTTACATAAACTCATACGTTTCATTACCATAAGCCTTGGCGGCGATGGATATTTAAATTTTATTGGTAATGAATTCGGACATCCAGAGTGGATAGATTTTCCACGTGAAGGAAATGATTGGAGCCACCAATATGCCAAAAGACAATGGTCGCTTGCAGATAATAAAAACCTCAAATATCAGTGCTTAGGCAAATGGGATAAGGCCATGATTGAATGTGTTGAAAATAATAAATTATTGGCAGCAAATAAAGTAACTCAATTGCATATGGATGCAGCCAACCAAGTAATTATTTTTGAAAAAAATCAACTCATTTTCATTTTCAATTTTAGTCCAACCAACTCTTTTTTCAATTATCAATTTACCGCTCCAGAAAAAGGGACTTATCGCATCCTACTCAACTCTGACAAAAAATTATTTGGCGGCTTTGACAGAGTCGATGACAATATTGATTATCCAACCGATAATAACCAGTTGGTCAGTATCTACCTTCCTAACAGAACTGCGCTGGTTTTGAGTAAAAAATAGCCCTCCCTTTCTTGATTAATTTGAAGTATGTAACCGCCAAAGAATTTAGGCTTTTTGGTCATTTATTTTAAAAATTCATCCCCCAACTATTTACTGCCCCATACCGCTGAATTTTTTGTCATAAAAAGTTACTGCTTCAACAAAGCATTAATCCATTCCAAACAGCGATGCTAAATCAATCGCGCTGAATAATTAGCGTAAAATTCAGAAGTCATTCATTGATTAAAATCATCAAATTTCGAAATTCTAATCATTTTTAATCAAATGGTATGCATAGAGATTTGCACCCAACCCGCTAAAGAATTTTATTTATTCAATTAAAAATATGATTACTATGTACAATGACAATAAAGTTCCTATTAATCCAACGCCACTCATACAATCAGAAATTAAGGCCTGGGTCAATAATATTGCAAAACAATGTGAGGCTAAAAACATTTATTGGTGTGACGGATCCAAACAAGAGTATGATAGCTTGTGTGAATTACTAGTAAAGAAGGGCACTTTTATCAAACTCAACGAAAAAAAAAGGCCGAATAGTTTTGCCTGTTTTTCAGACCCTAGTGATGTAGCAAGGGTAGAAGACAAGACTTTCATTTGCAGTAGAAGAAAAGAAGAAGCAGGTCCAACCAACAACTGGATGGAACCTAATGCCATGAAAAAGATTCTGAATGACCTAATGGATGGTGCAATGAGTGGAAGAACCTTGTATGTTATTCCATTTTGTATGGGGCCTATTGGATCCCCCTATTCTAAACACGGCATCCAAATAACCGATTCGGAATATGTAGTGGTCAACATGCACATCATGACTCGAATGGGAGAAGAAATTTATCCGCACATAAAAATGGGTGATTATGTAAAATGTATTCATACAGTAGGCGCCCCTATTCAACCAACACTATCTGATGCTAAATGGCCTAATAATCCCAACACGAAATATATTGCTCATTTTCCTGAAGAAAGGCTAATTATTTCTTATGGAAGTGGTTATGGCGGCAATGCATTAATGGGTAAAAAATGTTTTGCACTTCGAATTGCCTCTGTGATGGGCAGAGAGGAAGGATGGCTAGCAGAACACATGCTAATATTAGGGGTTGAATCTCCACAAAAACAGAAGACTTATGTAGCTGCAGCATTTCCAAGTGCCTGTGGCAAAACAAATTTTTCCATGATGATACCTTCCAAAGGATTGGAGGATTGGAAAGTAAGTACTGTTGGAGACGATATTGCCTGGATACACAAAGGGGCTGATGGAAATTTATATGCAATTAATCCAGAAGCAGGATATTTTGGTGTAGCAACAGGTACTAATTACCAAACCAATCCAAATGCAATGGAAACTATTCAATCCAATTCAATTTTTACCAATGTTGCTATTACTTCCGATGGAGATGTATGGTGGGAAGGCATGACAAAAGAAATACCCAAAGGGTTGACGGATTGGCATGGAAAACCTTTTGACCCCCAAAGCAAATCACCTGCTGCTCATCCAAATAGTAGATTCACCGCTCCTTCATCACAAAACCCAGCTATTGATGAACAATCAAATAATAAAGACGGTGTTAAAATAGAAGCATTCATTTTTGGCGGAAGAAGAAGCACTACCATTCCATTAGTTTGTCAAGCTTTTAACTGGAGCTTTGGAGTATATGCTGCTGCAACTATGGGCAGTGAAACTACCGCCGCAGCTTTTGGAGAAGTAGGGAAAGTTAGGCGTGATCCTTTTGCTATGTTACCTTTCATGGGATATCATATGGGTGATTATGTAAACCATTGGTTACAATTTGGCCGTGACCTTCCGAATCCCCCTCGAATTTTTAGCGTTAACTGGTTTCGAAAAGATGAGAACGGCAAATTTTTATGGCCTGGCTTTGGGGAAAATATGCGCATATTAAAATGGATTATACAAAGAGTGCATGGAGGAACTAGCTCAGTTGAATCGCCTATCGGTTGGATGCCAAGATATGAAGATATTGACTGGAGAGGAAATGTCAGTTTTACAAAAGAAGATTTTGCTAAAATTACTACCATCGATAGAGAACCATGGAAACAAGAATTACTCTCCCACGAAGAATTGTTTTCCAAACTTTATGATAAACTGCCAAAAGAAATTTATTTTCTTAGAGAATTATTACTTAGTTCCCTCTGGCGCTCCCCAGAACATTGGGCACTTGAGCCAGAACATGTTTAGTAACCAAAAAAAGCTGACATTAAATTTCTAAAGCAGTCAATTGATTCATATACAAGCAAGCTCAACCTAAAAAATTAAACAATGAATTGGTTGTTGCAATTATTTAAAGAACCCTCGGTAGCTCAATCTGTCATTGTATATTCTCTTACTATTGCTACCGGCATTACTGTTGGAAAAATTAAATTTTTTGGTATCTCCTTAGGGATAACCTGGGTACTTTTTATAGGCTTACTATTTTCTTTTATAGGAATTTCCATCGATCTACCCACTCAACATTTTATCAAAGAATTTGGTTTGATACTTTTTGTATACGCAGTGGGTTTACAAGTAGGACCCGGATTTTTTGCCTCTCTAAAAAAGAGTGCACTTGGAAATAATGCTTTAGCGGCATTCATCGTATTGATTGGCGTTGGCATCACCCTTGCATTTTTTTACTCTAGCAACTACCCTATCACAACAATGGCTGGAGTAATGAGCGGTGCTGTTACCAATACCCCTGGTTTAGCAGCAGCTCAGGCCGCTGTAAAAGACCTGCACTTAAATGGATCAGATAATTCGACCATTACTTTAGCCTATGCAGTGGCTTATCCATTTGCAGTAATCGGCATTATCATTTCTCTTCTCCTATTAAAAAAAATATTGGGAGTAGATCTTGAGAAAGAAAAAGAATTGCATCGCAAATTAAATTACGTTCAATCTAATCGGCCCATTTCTCAACATTTTCGTTTAGATAATCAACAATTAATAGGACACCCCTTAAAAAAGATCTTCAAAATACTCAATGAGCCAATTATAATTTCTAGAATGCTTCACAAAGGAACCATCATCACGCCAAGTCCTGACACCCTCCTTTCTGATGGTGATGTAATGTTGTTTATTGCGCCCAAAAATTTAATGGAACAAATAAAGTTATTAGTTGGGCCAGAAAGTAATCTAAACCTAAAGGCTGACCAATCTAGTCATTTAATTGACAGAAAAATAGTGGTTACAAAAAAAGAAGTCACCCATAAAAGAATAGGAAATATTGCAGAAATACCACACGGAAATTTAACCATCACACGAATCGAAAGAGCTGGAATTGAAATGGTAGCCCATGGTAATCTCTATTTGCAATTAGGCGACATCGCCACGGTAGTAGGCTCGGAAGAAGGAGTTAAACAATTTGAAACACTAATTGGCAACTCCTTAAAAAGACTCGATGTGCCAGATCTTGGACCCGTATTTATAGGAATTTTTTTGGGAGTAATTCTAGGTAGTATCCCATTTTTTATTCCTACTATTCCATCAGCCATTAAAATTGGAATGGCGGGTGGCCCCTTGATTGTCGCCCTTATTCTCAGTAGATTTGGTAATCATTTATATCTGAATAACTATACTACCAATAGCGCAAATCTAATATTGAGGGAAATTGGAATTTCTTTATTCCTCGCTAGCGTCGGACTTTGTAGCGGACATAATTTATCCGGGGCCTTCAATGATGGAAATGGCTACCGATGGATGTTGATGGGTATAACGATTACCACAGTGCCTTTATTACTTGTGGGGTATGCCGCTAAAAAAATATTCCGAAAAACATATTTTGAAATTTGTGGCCTGCTTGCAGGATCCTGCACCGACCCTCCAGCATTGGCATTTTCCCTTAAAATGGCGGGTAATGATATCCCATCAGCCACCTACGCAACTGTTTACCCCCTCACCATGATACTGAGAATTATGGCTGCTCAATTAATTATTTTATTTTGCTCTTGAAAAAATACTTTGAGAAGAAAACACCTCAATAATAGCTCTCCTGTTTGATTGCACTATTCAAAAATTACTTCTTGATTAAGTATAGCTTTTCATTACTTCAATCCAAACCAACTTATCTATCCCCTAGCTGATTTATAGCAACTATTTTAAATACGATACCACTCCTAAAACCTATATTTTTTTTCAATTATTTAAAAAAAAACAATAGCTTCAACCTTCAACTTACCTTTTTTAGTAGGTTGAAGAAAATAGTAAGATTAGTAAAGTTTTTTTTATACCATAAAAAATCAAACTTCACCGCAATCAATTAATTTTCTCTGGTCATTTCATCATCATAATAAACTATAAAAACGTTTTAAAACGTGCCTATGTTTTCCAATCAAATTAAACTGAGTGTCCTATTAAAAACTACCAGCTTTTTGCTTAGTATGTTTTGTTGGCAATTAGTCATTGCACAAAAAAAAATCGACCTTACCGACCTAAAAGAATTTAATAATGCGGGAGGTAACTGGCATATTGCAGGAGATGTAAAAGCTGATTACACCAAAAATCATGACCTGTCTTTTACACCTGGCACCGGAATATTGGTGAATCTACCTACTCCAAACGATCGAAAAGATCTGTATACTAATTTCAAACACGGCGATATTGATCTTGAGCTAGACTGTATGATGGCCAAAGGATCCAACTCTGGAATATATCTTCAAGGTAGATATGAAATACAATTATTAGATAGCTGGGGTGTGGTGAATCCTCGTTCTTCTGATATGGGAGGTATTTATGAAAGGTATGACAACAGTCGCCCCGAAGGGCAGAAAAATATTGACGGCCATGCACCTCGACAAAATACTAGTAAGGCGCCTGGATTATGGCAGCATTTAAAAATTTCCTTTCAAGCACCGAAATTTGAAGGAGCAGTTAAAGTTAAAAATGCTAGGATACTTTCAATTGAGTTAAATGGTATTATTATTTTAGAAAATATAGAACTATTTGCCCCAACTGCTGGATCAGTTTCTGAGGTGGAAGTGGCCACTGATGCTTTACGCATTCAAGGAGATCATGGACAAGTTGCTTTTAAAAATATTGTTATCAAGCAAATGGATAAACCTCAACCCGTTTTATCTGATCTTATGCTGACAGTGATTAAAGGGAATTTTGAAAAAGAAGCTGATTTAAATGGAAAAAAAGAAAGCTTAAAAAAGCCAACCGCTATCATTTCTACCAATATTGATGGTATACCTGATAATGGATTTATGGCTAAATATGCTGGGACTATTCATATTAAAGAAGCTGGTAAATATCAATTTAGAATGGTTACTAGAGGAGGCACTGGGACATTAAAAATAAACAATCAACAACTGATTTATTTTGGAAATAGTCGTCAAGACAGTAGCATCGTTTTACCAACAGGCGATTTTCCTTTTGAAGTAGCTTTCTCAAAATATATGGATTGGGTAAAATCTTCTTTAATAGTATATACGGAAGGTCCAGGTATCAGAGAATTTATCATTAGTGATCCAACTAATATTCCTGTTGATTTGCCAGATCCAATTTTAATTCAAGCAAATGAAAATACCATCTTACGCAGTTTCATAGACCTGCCCAATAAAAAAAGAATTGTACACGCAGTCAATGTAGGAAGTCCACAAAAAATAAATTACACATTTGATATGGACAATGGATCTATCTTTCAATTGTGGAGGGGCGATTTTTTAGATGCTACCCGCATGTGGACAGGAAGAGGCGATGGTACTGCTAAAGCTTTAGGTTCGGTTCTTTACTTAGGTCCACCCACATTTCCAATCAATCAAATGAGTAGTTCAACCACTCCATGGAAAACAGATACTACAGGAATGGAATTTACAACTAAAGGATATACGCTTGATGATAAAGGTTTTCCTTCTTTCAAATTTAAAATACTCGGAGCCTCGGTAACTGATAAAATTAAGGTATTAGAAAAAGGGTATGGAATTCAGCACGAAATATTGGTAGAAAAAAACACTAAAAATCTAAGCTGGAGATTGGCTGATGCTAAAGCGATTGTAGAAATTTCACCTGGACTTTTTATAGTAGATGATAAGTCTTATTATATTAGAGTAGAAAATTCAGAAAGTCTTCACCCTACTATTCGCGAACAGAATGGACGTAAAGAATTGATAGCACCCATTCAAGACAAACTAACCTATTCTATCCTTTTCTAAATTGCTAGTTTATATGAAATCATTTCAATCAAAAAATTTAATATTCCATTGTAAATTTATTTTACTGACCGCTATTGCATTTTTCTTTTCCCTAGCAAAGCCAATGGCACAAGAGTCTGCGAAGGAAGAAGACTTTTTTAAAATCAATAAAGTTCATGCACCCGAAGGTTCAGTAATTGAAGTAGGTGGTTTATGTACCTTACCTGATGACAACCTTGCACTAGCCACACGCAGAGGCGATGTTTACATTGTTGAAAATCCTACCCATTCAAAACCATTTTTTAGAAAGTTTGCTTCAGGTTTACATGAGATACTTGGAGTAGCGCATAAAAATGGTTCATTGTATGTAGTTCAACGTGGTGAACTAACCCGACTGTATGATTCAAATATGGATGGTAAAGCGGATGTATATGAAACTATTTATTCATGGCCACTCTCTGGAAATTATCATGAGTATAGTTATGGTCCAAAAATAGCTGCCGATGGCTCTTTTTTTGTAACCCTTAATCTTGCTTTTGCTGATGTATGGTGGTCAGGAACCAGTTTTGTTCCTTGGAGAGGATGGGCACTTCATATTTTTGAAGATGGTAAAATGGAACCTTGGGCAACTGGATTTCGTTCACCTTGTGGTATCAGCATGATTGATGGCGAGTTATTCTATACCGATAATCAAGGCGACTGGATGGGATCTGGTAGTATTATGCCTATCAAAAAAGGCGCTTTTATGGGTAACCCTGGAGGTTTAGTTTGGACTAATACACCGAACTCCCCATTAAAACTAACTCAACAAGATATTTTCAATCGAATCAATCCAAGGATCGAATATGATGCACAAGGCAAAAGGGTGAAACCAGAAAATATTGTAAATGAAAAATTAAAAACTTTATATGAAGTAAAAAAAGAAGTGCCTGAATTACAGCTGCCTGCTGTTTGGTTACCCCATGGAATATTAGGTGTTTCTAATTCAGAAATTGTAAAAATACCTAAAGGAGTTTTTGGTCCATTTGAAGAACAGTTATTGGTGGGTGATCAAGGGCAAAGTAAATTATCTCGTGTATTTATGGAAACAGTTAATGGAGAATTACAAGGATGCGCATGGGATTTTAGAAGTGGCTTTCAATCAGGCGTATTGAGGATGGCATGGTCCAAAGAAGGATCATTGATGGTAGGCGAAACCAATCGTGGATGGGGCTCTGCAGGTGAAGCTACTGAAGGTTTACAACGTCTTAGTTGGAGTGGCAGAGTGCCATTTGAAATGAAGACTGTAAAAGCGATGCCTGATGGTTTCGAAATAACTTTTACTAAACCGGTAGATAAAAAACAGGGTGCTGATATTTCATCTTATGCTGTCGAAAGCTTCATTTATAAATACCAAGCGGTTTATGGAAGTCCGCCTCAAAATATTCAAAAGTGTCCAGTAAAGGGAGTGAAACTTTCAGCGGATGGATTGACCGCGCGTATCATTGTGTCTAACCTAAGACAATATTATATTCATAAAATTACTTTGCAAGGAATAAGAGAAACAGAAAACTCATATTCATTGGTTCATCCTACTTGTTACTACACGCTTAATCAAATACCTGATGGAGGAAAGTTATCGATGAAAGAAGTGAATACAAAGAATTCAGCTGCTGATGGATCAATAGCTGCTTCAAATGTTTCAAGCCAAACAGCTTATGAAAAAATAAAACCTTTACTAATAAAAAACACCTGTATAGCTTGTCATAATCCAGATAAAAGACAGGTAGGTCCTGGTTTTATTGATGTGGCAAAAAGAAATTATTCTGTTGAAAAAATAATGCAGCTAATCAAAAATCCACAACCTAAAAACTGGCCAGACTATTCAACACCCATGACACCTATGCCTCAGGTATCCCCATCGGATGCGAGACAAATTGCTCAATGGATTAATTCACTCAACGCTAAAAAATAAAAAAATGAAAATTTTTAATCTGATTTTCTGTTTCGTATTTATTATTTTTGGAGCTTTGCAATACAACGACCCTGATCCGTATTTATGGATACCTATTTATCTATTTGCCGCCTTCCTTTGCTGGAAAGCATCAAAGGGTATTTTTCATCCTATGATGACAATTGTAGGCATCGCTTTTTTTACAGGCTATGCGATCTATAAAGTTTTTGATCCGAATGGTTTAATTGATTGGGTGAATATTCACCATGCAGAGAATATTGCTGAAACGATGAAGGCTGAAAAACCTTGGGTAGAAGAAAGCAGAGAATTTTTTGGGTTGTTAATAATAATTGCCGTTTTGGTGACCAATTACTTTTATGGCAGGAAGATTAGTCAATCAAAGAGTGTGTAAAATTATTTCAGGACGAGTCAGTTTGATTATTTACTGGCTGAATGTTTACATAATGCAAACAAGTATGTTGACAACAAGCACGAATTCTATCTTCATTATTCATTAGAGTCAATGGAGTTGGGACTCACATAATCACTCTCTTATAATCATTACCTCTTATAAATTTCATACCACTTATTATGTTTTAATCCCGAAGGGATGCAATTATTATAGCAAACGGAATGTTAAGATAATACAACCCTGTAAGGGTGAAATTATTCCAACCAGTCAAATAGATATTCATTTTTATATTCAATTTCGTATTTGGTAAGAAATTCAAGATATTCCTCCTTAAATGTTTTCTTTTGATGATGCATTTCCTGGATAAAATATAATTGTAAACTTGCTCAATTTGAGAATGGGAATAGGAAAATGCACCGTAGCCTTCCTGCCATGAAAATTTATCTTTTACGAAACCTTTATCATTGATAAATTTCGATGAATTGTTTTTTACATCCCTCATCAAATCTGAAATAGACATATTAGGTTTTAAACCTATAAAACAATGAATGTGGTCGGCTACTCCATTTACAATAATAGACTTTTGAACTTTGCCTTTAATAATTCCTGAAATGTATTTGCACAATTCATCTCTCCATTTTTTATCAATTAAATTTTCTCTGCCCTTAACAGCAAATACGGTTTGTATATATAATTGTGAAAATGTTCCTGCCATAATTATTGTACGCTTTAATATCACCCCTTCTGGGTTGATTTTTTTGTTTATTTTTTTTATAATCATATCAGCCCTTCGGGCTTCAAGGGTTGCTTCCTTGTTGATAGAAAGAATACTAAGTTTTCCAATGAAATTTATTCAATAAGATTCAAGCATAAAATTTTAATCGTCCTCTGAAGCATCTCCAAAAATAAAAATGCCTCGTAAACTTTTGATTTACAAGGCATTAGATTTTTTTAAAGTACTCGGGATGGGAGTTGAACCCACACTCGCCTTACAGCGAACAGGATTTTAAGTCCTGCGTGTCTACCAGTTCCACCACCCGAGTGTGAACGAAATCGGCAATTGGCCGACGGTAGAAAAAAAATCCCGACGAATCGGGATCAATTGGAGCGAAAGACCGGGCTCGAACCGGCCACCCCGACCTTGGCAAGGTCGTGCTCTACCAAATGAGCTACTTTCGCTTGTTAAATAAGAACTTTTTTTGCGGATTGCAAAAATAGGGATTGTATCGACAATACAAAACTTTTATTTGT
>CANCRO010000007.1 GCA_947380605.1 Chitinophagaceae bacterium | reverse complement strand
TATTCTATCCACTGAACTACGGGACCAATTGGTTTATTCAGCCCAACAGGCACTGAATAAGGAGTGCAAAAGTAACGAACAACCCAATAGTATCCAACATTCCTTGATTTAGACGCCCATTTCGTTTTTTACCCAACAAATTTTTACTCAACAATGCCCCTCCATTCATGTTCATAATTTTGTTACCCTTATCTTTGCCCTCCTAATATATCAAACATGAAATGGTTAAATGTAGTTATTAAATATAGACTTTGGATTGGAATCGTATTGTTGGCTCTTGCCATTTTCACCAATGTACAAGCAGGCTTTTGGCCATCTTTTGTACTCTATCTAATAGCCGTTATATTAATTGTAGGCCATTTTGTTTTCGGCCCAATGCGCTTGATACAGGATTGTATGGAAACAGGGGATATGGAAGGAGCCAAAAAAGTTTTAGACTCAATTTGGTTTCCCGCATTATTAATTAAACCCATCCGTTCGGTTTACTATACTGTAAAAGGTAACCTAGACATGGCGGACCAAGATTTTGCAGGGGCTGAAAAGAACTTAAAAATTAGCCAAGAATTAATGGGCGATGGTAGTGGATTAATGGGCGGACAAATGAAACAAGCCGAGGGTGCTAATAAATTACAATTAGGTATGCTGGCTATGCAAAAAGGGGATATGAAACAGGCCGAAAGTTATATCCGCGGAGCGATTAGAACAGGCTTGCCCGACAAAGAAAATGAGGCAGCTGCTTATCTTCAACTCTCTTCTATCATGATTAATAAAAGAGAATTCAGGGCTGGAAAAGACTACTTCAAAAAGGCCAAGGGGCTTAAACCTTCTACGCCTCAAATTGCTGATCAGATTAAGCAAATGGAAAAATATATCTCTCGCATGCCGGGATAGTATTCCCCTCTAGATTACTCAAGTTATTTTAAAAATTACTTTTCTGATCTAATACAATTAATAAAATTGAATTAGATCGTCTTATTGCTGAAAAGTTTTTCTGTTTTAGCAAATCGGTAATCAAATATTCCTTGCAGTTGTTTTTTTACAAAAAGAAAATGCGCTATATCTCCCAAAAACCAGAAGGGTAATTTATAGTGCACTATATCTGTCATCTCTACTCCATCGTCCACCTGCTTAAAATGATGCTGATGGTGCCACATTGCATAGGGGCCAAATCGCTGCTCATCTACAAAGTATTTTTTATCTTCTACATGAGTAATTTCTGTCATCCAATAGATGGGAATATGTAAAACAGGACTCACCTTATATTCAATAATTTGACCTGGATACATCTTTTCACCATGGTGTTTTGAAATAATATTAAATCCTAATTCATCTGGGGTAATCTCTTTTAAATTTGCAGGACTGCTAAAAAATTCCCAGGCCTTATCTAGACTAATAGGCAATTTTTGAACTGTTTTAATACTGTACACCTTACTCATGTTAACTGTTTAGTTATATAACAAATAATAACAGTGAATGTTGGAAGTTTTTAAAAATAATTAAATGCCCGGTGAGTCACTGGCAAATGGGGATCCATTTTTTACCCTAAATATTGATATCCTCAGTTCTCAACGGTCACCCTAACCCACTGAGAAGACATAGTAAACTAATTTTATCAATTTCAAAATACTGCAAACAAAAGAAACAGCCTAAGTTTGCAGTATAATAACATTCAATGAAAATTAAGGAATTACTTTATTTTACTGCTAGCATTTTTGCCATTTATTTTATTTCGATTGCAGGTATTGGTTGTGCTCAAATAGGAGCGCCCACCGGTGGACCTAGAGACAGTATTCCACCTCAATTAGTAAATGCCCTCCCTAAATTAATGGCAACTAACTTTAAGGGAAATAAAATCATCCTAAATTTTAATGAATATGTTGATGTGCAAGACGTATCCAACAACCTATTGGTATCACCCTTGCTAAAAACCAACCCAATAGTAGATTATAAATTTAAAACGGTAACTGTAAAACTAAAAGACACTTTAATTGACAATACGACTTATACCATCAACTTCGGAAACGCGATTAGAGATAATAATGAAGGAAATCCTTTGAGAAATTTTAGTTACGTTTTCTCTACTGGAAACACCATTGATTCTTTACAAATTAGTGGTAGCGTAATGATTGCTGAAACAGGAAAAGCAGATAGTACCCTTATAGCCTTGCTCTATCAAAATGCAGATGACTCTGCAGTTCAAAAAAGAAAGCCGAATTATATTGCCAAATTAGACAGTTCAGGAAATTTCACTTTTAAATTTCTTGCCCCAGGTTCTTATAAAATTTATGCATTGAAAGATGGCGATGGTGGAAAATTTTATAATTCAAAAATTGAAATGTTTGCTTTTGCTGATTCAATAGTTACAGCGGCTGAAAGTTTTTCACCTATTAAACTATATGCCTACGAAGAAGAAAAAGAAGCTAAAAAAATCCCAAAACCATCTGCTGCTAATACAAAAAAGGCTGATCCAATTGATAAAAAATTAAGATATGCTAACAACTTAACCAATAATAAACAGGATTTACTTTCCAATTTATTGTTAACTGTTAATCATCCCTTAAAAAATGTAGATTCCAAAAAGTTGATCTTAACAGATACTAACTACAAGACTATTCCTACAAATGTAAACTTAGATAGTACTCAGAAGATTATATCCATCCAAGCAAAATGGAAAGAAGGCGCTGATTACCGACTTTTGGTATCCAAAGATGCATTCACCGATACTAGTGGTACTCAATTAACTAAACAGGATACGATTCGCTTCAGTGCAAAGCAAAGTATTGAGTATGGAAATCTTCTATTGCGCTTTAGTAATCTTTCCGCTGTAGTGCATCCAATACTACAGTTTATTAAGGAGGGAGAAATTTATAAAGCTGTTCCTATCACCTCTGCGCAATGGACGGATAAATTGTTTGCGCCAGGAGAATATGAACTAAGGATATTTTTTGACACTAACAATAATGGCAAATGGGACCCAGGTAGTTATTCAAAAAAATTACAACCTGAGAAAACCATCACGCTAGACAGTAAATTAATCATCAAGGCTAATTGGGATAATGAAAGAGAAATCAAGTTTTAAATCTATTGAAATTGAATAAAAGTAACCTTCTTCAATTTTCACCTTGCAAATTATCAATTAACTTCGTTCCATGATTTTTTCTTCCTCACTTTTAGAAAATGCAGTTGCCGAATTTGCCAAACTACCTGGCATCGGAAAAAAAACTGCGTTAAGATTGGTGCTTCATTTAATTAAACAAGAAGCTCATTCAGTGATTCAATTTAGCGAAGCGATTTCCAAATTAAGAGAAGAGATTAAATTTTGTAGTAGATGTCATAATATTTCCGATACAGCGCTTTGCAATATTTGTAGTAATCATTCTCGTAAACATGGGATACTATGCGTAGTTGAAAATATTCGGGATGTAATTGCCATTGAAAGCACGCAACAATTTAATGGGATTTATCATGTTTTAGGGGGTATTATATCTCCGTTAGATGGCGTGGGGCCTGAGCAATTAACCATCGATTCACTGATTCAAAGGATTACACAGGAAGGAATAACAGAAATCATCTTTGCCTTAAATGCCAATATTCAGGGCGATACGACGATTTATTATATCAGTAAAAAGTTAAAAGATTTGCCCGTCAAAATAACTACCATTGCTAGGGGTATCGCCTTTGGTGGTGAATTAGAATATGCAGATGAAATGACTCTCGCTAAAAGCATCTCTAACAGAATACCTGTTGAAAACTATATTGTTTCAGGAAACTAAGCAATAAATCAAATACTATTACTCGAATTCAGCCCCTTCTCATTTTGCAGTCCGGCTTAGTTACTTTATTTTTGTACTCACTTTTAGGCAGATTTGTTTATTGTTCAGCCTAGAAGTTTTTAAAAGTGAACTAATAAACGATAACAATTCTACCCCTTTCTTTCGGATTGATTCTCGTTTATTTTTTTTACAAAATATTTTAGTTGATTATTAACTGCCAGGCCTTGGTAAGTTGCTAAAACGATTCGTTGATTCGAATCATTTAGTAACCTTTTTCTGGAAGTTTTTAGAAAACTGAATTAAATGATTTATTCAATTTAAAAAACCTCCGCCTACCCGACGGATAAATAGTATGAAAAAAAGTATTCAGGAAAGTCTTGCGGAAAGAATATTAATTATCGATGGCGCGATGGGTACGATGATACAACGCCATAAACTTGAAGAAGCAGATTACCGCGGAGAACGTTTTAAAGATTGGCATACGGATGTAAAAGGTAATAACGACTTGTTAAGTATTACTCAACCTGATATTATTATAGGTATTCATAAATTATACTTAGAAGCGGGTGCTGACATCATTGAAACCAATACTTTCAGCAGTACCGTGATAGCCCAAGCGGATTACGATATGCAATCAATAGCATACGAACTGAATGTGGCATCGGCTAAATGTGCAAGAACAGCTGCAGATGAATACACTGCAAAAAATCCTTCCAAACAAAGATTTGTAGCGGGTGCTATTGGCCCACTCAATAAAACATTGAGTTTGTCTCCTGATGTAAACAACCCAGGCTTTCGTGCCGTTACCTTTGACGAAGTTGCCGAAGCCTACACAGAGCAAATAAAAGGTTTGATAGCAGGAGGAGTAGATATTTTACTGATAGAAACCATTTTTGATACGCTGAATGCAAAAGCTGCCATCTACGCAGCAAAAAAATTTTTCAGAGAAACTGGAAAACCAGAACTACCCATCATGATTAGCGGTACTATCACTGATGCAAGTGGACGAACCCTTAGTGGACAAACATTAGAAGCGTTTTATGTATCCGTTATGCATGCCAACCCTTTAAGCGTTGGACTCAACTGTGCATTAGGAGCAGCAGAAATGAGGCCTCATATTGAGGAGCTGGCCCAAATTTGCAGTTGCTTTACCTCTGCTTATCCCAATGCTGGATTACCTAATGCATTTGGAGAATATGATGAACAACCCCATGAAACCGCTCATATTATTGAAGAATGGGCTGCTAATGGATGGCTCAATATTGTAGGTGGCTGTTGCGGTACCACTCCTGACCACATCAAGCATATTGCTGACGAAGTGGCCAAGTTTAAACCTAGAGCATTGCCTTTAGTAGAAAAAATATTGTAAGAAGTATTAATAAAAATAAGCTGATAAATTCTATATTTTCCTAAGAGAACCTTTATTAAAAAAGGTGGCAAAATTTGCCCCTATCATTCAATAAAAACATCTTAAATGGAAATAACAGAACAGCTCATTGTGGATCGGGTATTACTAATTCGAGGTATTAAAATAATGCTTGATAAAGATCTTGCAGCAATGTATGGAGTTGAAGTAAAGCGGTTAAATGAACGAGTAAAAAGAAATCATACTCGTTTTCCTCCTGACTTTATGTTTCAACTGTCTAGTGATGAATGGTTTCACTTGAAGTCGCATTTTGCGTCTTCAAGTTGGGGAGGTAATCGAAAATTACCCTATGCATTCACAGAACAGGGAGTAGCTATGTTGTCGAGCGTGCTGAATTCCGAAACAGCCATTCAGGTAAATATCCAAATCATCCGGGTATTTACAAAAATGAAACAACTACTTATTGAAAATAAAGCGTTGTTTTTAAAAATTGAAAAGGTAGAAAAGCAACTAACAGGCCATGATAAAGATCTTCAAAACATCTTTACCATTTTAAAAAAATTGATTTCAATACCCGATTCGAGTAAGCGAAATCCAATTGGATTTCCTTATCCAAAAAAGAAATAGATTAACTAAATAATATTGATATCCAATCGAAGCGTAGTTTATAAAAAAGAAGTGAAAAATCATGAGTGAAAATGTACATATCAAGCCCTACCTCCGACTAAGCGGATTAGAACCATTGGTAGTGAGGCCCGAAACGAACTTTGTAAATGTCGGTGAGCGAACCAACGTTACTGGGAGTAAGCTATTTGCGCGATTAATTAGAGAAGGTTCTTATGAACAAGCTTTAAGTGTTGCTCGTCAGCAGGTAGAAAGCGGTGCGCAAATTATTGATATCAACATGGATGACGCCTTGCTTGAAGGAGTGCAAGCAATGACTACTTTTTTAAATCTAGTGCAAGCAGAACCAGATATAGCAAGAATTCCAATCATGATTGACTCCTCAAAATTCGAAATTATTGAGGCGGGCTTAAAATGTGTTCAAGGAAAGTGTATCGTTAACTCTATCTCTATGAAAGAGGGGGAAGCTAAGTTTATTGAACAAGCATTTATTTGTAAGAGCTATGGGGCTTCCGTAATTGTAATGGCATTTGATGAAATAGGACAGGCGGATACTAAAGAGAGAAAAATAGAAATTTGTCATCGTGCGTACAAAATATTAACAGAGCAAGTAGGCTTCGACCCGCAGGATATTATTTTTGATCCCAATATTTTTGCCATTGCTACTGGAATTGAAGAGCACAGTAACTATGCGGTGGACTTTATAGAGGCTACCAAAGAAATTAAAAAATTGATGCCGCTAACAAAAGTCAGTGGTGGTGTAAGTAATGTATCTTTTTCTTTCAGAGGCAATGACCATGTAAGAGAAGCCATCCACAGTGTTTTCTTATTTTATGCTATCAAAGCGGGGATGGACATGGGGATAGTAAATGCAGGCCAGTTGGTGGTATACGATGAAATTGAACCAACCCTTCGTGAACTTTGTGAAGATGTAATATTAAATAGAAACAATGAAAATAATGAAGCTACCGAAAAATTAATTCTGCATGCTGAAAAAGTAAAAGCAAAAGGTAAGGTAGAAATCAAAGACGAAAAATGGAGAAATGAATCGGTCGAAAAAAGACTTTCCCATGCATTAGTCAATGGGATTACCGAATACATTGATGCGGATACAGAAGAAGCTAGACTCGCTTATGCAAAACCTTTAGATGTAATTGAAGGGCCACTGATGGACGGGATGAATATTGTGGGAGATTTGTTTGGTGCAGGCAAAATGTTTTTACCTCAGGTAGTAAAAAGTGCCCGAGTAATGAAAAAAGCGGTAGCAGTCCTCACTCCTTTTATTGAACAAGAAAAAGAAGATAGAAAGCAGGCACATCTTGCTGCCGGAACAACGAATGAAGAATCTGCAGGTGCTGCAAAAATTCTGCTAGCAACCGTAAAAGGTGATGTACATGATATTGGTAAAAATATTGTAGGAGTTGTATTAGGTTGTAATGGCTATGATATTATTGACCTTGGAGTAATGGTACCTACGGATAAAATTTTAGATGCCGCCATCAAAAACAAAGTAGATATCATTGGACTAAGTGGCCTAATTACTCCATCACTAGATGAAATGGTGCATGTGGCCCACGAAATGAAAAGAAGAGGAATGAATCAACCGCTGTTAATTGGTGGTGCCACTACTTCTCGGATGCATACCGCTGTTAAAATTGCTCAACAATATGACCATGGCGTAATCCATGTATTAGATGCCAGCAGGAGTGTAACCGTTGCCGGTAGTTTGTTAAGTAAAGAACAAAAACCTGATTTCCTTAACGGCATAAAAAAAGAATACGACCAACTGAAGGAAGATTTTTCTAATAAAAAAACGATCAAAAATTATTTGCCGTTTGAAGAAGCTCAACAAAATCCTGCAACCGTGGAATGGAATAATTTTACACCAGTGAAACCTTCCTTTACTGGTACTAAAATTTTAGAAAAATACTCATTAGCAGAAATAGCTGAGTTTATAGATTGGCAACCTTTTTTTATTGCTTGGGAAATGCATGGCAAATTTCCAGCATTACTTTCGGACGAAGTAATTGGTTCTGCTGCAACACTTTTATATAAGGATGCGCAAAAACTTTTGAAACAAATCATTGATGAAAATTGGCTAACTGCTAGAGGAGTCGTTGGTTTTTGGCCTGCAGAAAAAACTGCTCCAGACACTGTGTCAATCAATAATGAGCAGGGTTCAATTCATTTAGAATTTTTACGTCAACAAATAAAAAAAGCGGCTGGACAACCGAATTTATCTTTAGCAGACTTCATAAAAAAAGAAGGCACTGGCACTGACTATATTGGAGCATTTTCTGTAACCATTGAAGGAATAGAACCCCATATAAAAAGATTAGAGGATCAGCTAGATGATTATAATAAAATAATCTTACAAGCGCTGGCTGATCGACTAGCTGAAGCGTTCGCAGAATTATTACATAAAAAAACAAGGCTCGACTATTGGGGATATGCTACCGATGAACATCTAACCAATGAGCAGTTAATCAAAGAAGAATACTTAGGAATACGCCCTGCCCCTGGTTATCCTGCCTGCCCTGATCATACAGAAAAATATAAATTATTTGATCTACTCGGTGGTGAAAAGGCAACCGGAATTCATTTAACTGAATCATTAGCCATGTATCCAGCTTCCTCTGTATGCGGATGGTATTTTGCCAATCCTGCTAGTAAATACTTTGGTGTTGGAAAAATAAATGAAGACCAGTTAAAAGATTATGCCCAAAGAAAAGGAATGCCATTGGATGAAGCAAAAAAATGGTTAAGTCCGATTTTGGACTAACAACATCTATCCTATTGCTATCAAGGGTTTTCTTCAACAACATCTTATAGAAAATTTTTATAGAAACATTAATGCTAAGGCGCATTCTTTTTACCTAATTTTACAGGATAAAATAAATACAGCGATACGTGAAAATTCTGCCCATTCTATTCCTTTTAGTTTTGAGTAATTCTAGTATTGAAGCACAAAACAAGAAAAAAGAAAGGACCAAAGAATTCTATTTTTCGTGGGGCTACAACAAAGAATGGTATACTCCTAGTTCAGTTAAAATCAGTCAACCTAATTTAGGAAATGATTATAGTTTTGTAGGTATTAAAGGGCACGACCACCCTGGCTGGGATGAGGCTTTATTTAAAGTGCCTATCTCAATTCCTCAATACAATTACCGTTTTGGACTCTTTGTCAATAAGAAAAAAGGTATTGCCTTCGAAATCAATTTTGACCATACAAAATACATTTTTGCAGATCAGGCTGCAAGAATAAAAGGCACTTTGAATAATAGACCGATTGATAGTACCGTGAACTTTTCAGCTGCCAATGGATTTCATTATTACCTTAACAATGGAGCTAATTTTTTACTTTTCAATATCGTAAAAAGATGGCAATGGTATGCAACTAAGGATGGGAATATAAAAATAGACCTTCTAGGTAAAGCTGGTATTGGGCCTGTAATTCCCCACGTGGAGAATAGCTTTTTTGGTCAATCCAACCAGCCAGGGTTTCAATTAGGTGGATGGAATATTGGAGTGGAGACCGCTATTCGCACTACCTTCTTTAAATATATATTTCTAGAATATTCCAATAAATTGGATTATGCCCGATATTCCAATTTGAAAGTATATCAAGGCACTGCCAAGCATGCTTTTGGCACTTATGAAATGATTGCAAGTTTAGGGGCTACTTTTCCAGTAGGATCCCGGTAAATGAATTAAATTGAATCCATAAATTATTCCTATCATGCGAATCATATCCTACAATGTTAATGGCATAAGAGCAGTTCTAAAAAAAGGATTTATTGATTGGTTAAAAACAAATCCTGCAGATATCATCTGCCTTCAAGAAACCAAGGCAACTAAAGATGATGTTGACACCAAGTTGTTGGATGCTTTGGGCTTCCACCACCATTGGTTTAGCGCTCAGAAAAAAGGCTATAGTGGGGTAGCCGTATTTTCAAAAATAAAACCCGATCAGGTAATAACTGGAAGTGGGCATAAGGAAAGTGATGATGAAGGCAGGGTAATACAACTCGATTTCGGAGATATTCGACTCATTAACGCCTACTTTCCATCAGGTACCAGCGGTGAGCTTAGACAACAATTTAAATATACTTGGTTGGATGAACTGAAAATTTATTTAAACAAATTAAAAAAAACGCATCCAAAAATAATATTGTGTGGTGACTATAATATAGCGCACGAAGAAATTGACATTCATGATCCAAAGGGAAATAAAAATAGCAGTGGTTTTTTACCTCAAGAAAGAGAATGGATGACTCAATTTTTAGCAAGTGGGTGGATTGACACATTTAGAGAATTTCATAAAGAACCTCACCGCTATAGTTGGTGGAGCCAGCGTTTCCCTTCCGTACGCTTAAACAATAAAGGCTGGAGAATAGATTACATTTCAGTAACTACTCCATTAAAACAACAATTAGTAGATGCGGACATTTATCCCGATGTAAAGCATAGTGATCACTGCCCAGTTTATTTAGAACTCAAATCTTAAACAAAGCATCAACGTCACCTGGATTTCTATTGAGTACTAAAAGATAGAATTTTTAAACTTTTTACAAATGATCATTTATAATGTTACTATTAAGGTGCACCCTTCCATTGTACCAAATTGGCTTATCTGGGTGAAAGTTGAGCATATTCCAGCTATTTTAAATACAGGCTGTTTTACTCATTCTACTATTTTACAATTATTAGAAACCGATGAATCAGAAGGTCCAACCTATGCTTTACAATTTCATACCGAAAGTAAAGCCCAATATAACCGATACATAGAGCTATTTTCGAATGAATTAAGAAAAAAGTCATATGAAAAATGGGGTGACCAATTCATTGCTTTTAGCTCTATAATGCAGGTTGTTAACTAAATGTGTAAAATTAAAAATAGTACTTTTGTTCAATCAAATTCCTCCTTATATTGTCAGCAAATCCGCGTAGATACTGAATTTTTCCTCAATAAACAATGAAACCCTTTACAGCAAAGGGTTTCATTGTTTCAACTCCTCCCTTCTCTTGTCAATTAAAAAGGATCGATTTACCTTAAATCCTTTAAGCTGGGGACTTACAGCGATTTCTTTTTTTTTAAAAAAAGAAAAAAATATTATTGGAATAAAAAACCATCTATATTTGTTGATGTAAACTTTTAAAAACTCAATTATGAACAAAGCAGAATTAATCGCAAAAATTTCTGATGATGCTGGCATCACCAAAACACAAGCAAATGCAACTTTAGACTCATTCGTTGCAGCAGTTACAAAAACATTAAAAGGTAATGGTAAAGTTACCTTAGTTGGTTTTGGTACTTTCTCTGTATCTAAGAGAGCAGCCCGCAATGGCCGTAATCCTCAGACAGGAGCAGTTATTAAAATTAAAGCTAAAAAAGTAGCTAAATTTAAAGCTGGTAAAGAATTGTCTTCTAAAATCTAATGATCAGTTAAGTACATTAAAAAAAGCAAGACGTATTTCATGTCTTGCTTTTTTATCTTATTCCATTTCACTCAATTAAAAATACTATCATGGGACGCGGAGATATCAAAACAAAAAAAGGTAAAATTGCAAAAGGTTCTTTCGGGAAATCTAGACCTGCAAAACCAGCTAAAAAAGTAGTAGTGGCAGCAGCAGCAGCAAGTAAAGAAGAAGTAGCTCCTAAGAAAAAAGTAGCAAAAAAGAAAGCTTAATACATTTCGGTTGATAAGTTGTTTGGGGAGACCTATCAACTTATCAACTTAATTCCCCTTAAAGAACTCCTGTTCTGTCCTGTTGGATTGATTACCACTCCCTTATTCAACCTGCTTTCCTAGTCCGTTTTTCTTTAAAATATTCAATTTAACCTGTCCGTTTTTTATCGCTAGTCGATATAAAATTAATTCGGTATGCCCCTCAATGAAAAGAGCTTCCGAAAATTCGAAAGCTCTTTTCATTGATAGAATTATTTAATTAGCCCTTTACTAATGTTCCAACCTTTTCGCCTGAAACTACTTTTAATAAATTACCCGTTGCATTCATATCAAATACAATAATTGGTAATTCATTTTCCATACACAAAGTAAATGCCGTCATGTCCATGACTTTTAAATTTTTATTGATGCACTCTGTAAAAGAGATAGTTGAATATTTTGTTGCAGTAGGGTCTTTTTCAGGATCGGCTGAATAGATACCATCTACCCTAGTACCTTTAAGAATAACATCCGCTTGTATTTCGATCGCTCTCAAAGAGCCTGCCGTATCAGTAGTAAAATATGGATTACCAGTACCGGCTCCAAAAATTACGACTCTCCCTTTTTCCAAATGCCTGATAGCCCTTCTACGAATATAGGGTTCTGCAATTTGTTCCATTTTAATGGCACTTTGTAAACGAGTATAAACCCCTTCTTTTTCTAATCCACTTTGCAATGCCATACCATTAATCACGGTAGCCAACATCCCCATATAATCGCCTTGCGCCCGCTCAATACCTGTTTCAGCCTCATTCATACCGCGATAAATATTTCCTCCCCCTATAACAATCGCTACCTGTACGCCTAACTCAATGATACTTTTAATATCCTTCGCATAACGACTGATCACTTGGCTATCCAATCCGAAATTTTTATCTCCCATCAAAGATTCACCGGAAAGCTTCAGAAGTACACGCTTAAATTTTGGTGCCATATTGTTAAAATTTTAACGAAGATATATTTTTAAAATTATTTTACTGTGATTATTGTTAAAGGAACTCCTTAAAAATACCTGCGAAAATTAAAGAGTAACTCGACTATGCATAAAAAAAGCGAAACTTTATGTTTCGCTTTTTTATATTTTTATCTGCATTAGCCTAGTGCAATTCTTTTAAATTCAGTCACTTTTAAATCAGCATCTACACTCTTAAGGTATTCAGAAACACTCTTACTATTATCCTTTACAAAAGCTTGTGCTAATAAGGTGTTATCCTTAAAGAACTTATTCACTTTTCCTACCGCAATTTTTTCAGCCATTTCTGCTGGCTTACCTTCTGCTTTAATTTGCTCAATTGCAATATCTCTTTCTCTAGCAATCGTTTCAGGAGAAATTGAAGTTTCATCAACGGCTAATGGATTCATAGCAGCAATTTGCATTGCCACATCTTTACCTGCATCCGCAGCAGCTTTATTAAAACCAACTAAAACACCCATGCGATTAGCTCCATGAATATAAGAGGCAACATAAGCTGCATCTACGCGCTCAAATTTGATAGCTATTTTTTCACCGATAGCGGCTAGTTTATCATTGATCAATTCAGCTATTTTAGCTCCATTGATTGTCACTTCATTTAAAGCCTCTGCAGAAGTAACATTGTTAGCAATCGCTGCATCCATAATGCTTTGTGTAAAAGCAACAAACTCAGCATTTTTACTTACAAAATCAGTTTCACAGCTAACACAAACAATCATACCTGTTTTATTATCTGCGGTAGTTTTTGCTAAAATAACGCCTTCCTTTGCTTCACGGTCGCTACGCTTTGCAGCTACTTTCTGACCTTGTTTACGCAACCAATCAATAGCTGCTTCAAAATCACCATTACTTTCTGTTAATGCTTTGCGGCAATCCAACATGCCTGCGCCAGTTGACTGACGTAATTTATTAATGTCTGCTGCTGTTATAGTTGCACTCATAATAATATTTTTAACTGCAAAAATTCATTTGTATTAACACAAATGAATTTTTACTGAATTATAAAATTGTTAATTAAAGAACTAAAAGATCAATCGCTACTTTCCCCTTTGGAAAGTCAATTGTTATCTTGCTCCACCAGCTCCACCGCCCGCTGGCTTTCTTCCACCGCCGGCACCACCTGGTCCTGCACTTGAAATACGACGCTTAGTAGGTGCTCCACCTTTTGATCTTTTACCTCTATCTTCTCCACCATCTGCTTTTTGCTCAAAACGAGCTGCTTTTGCTTCTGCACTTTCTTCGCTATCAGCACTGCTATCATCTTCATCTTTTTCTGCTTGACGCTCTGCCAAACCTTCAGCAATAGCAGCAACAATGTAGTTTACAATGATCGCAATTGACTTGGTTGCATCGTCATTTGCAGGAATAGCAAATTCAACTTTATTTGGATCGCAGTTAGTATCTACCATACCAAAAGTGGTAATATTTAAACGCTTCGCTTCTGCTAAAGCAATATGCTCATGTCCAATATCCACTAAAAATAAGGCAGCGGGTACACGGCTAATTTGAGCAATACCACCCAACACCTTTTCCATCTTATCTTTATCACGGGTAAGTGTTAAACGCTCTTTTTTAGTTAGGTTATCGATACTACCATCGTTCAACATTTTTTCAATGCTCTGCATTTTCTTAACACTCTTACGAACCGTGTTAAAATTGGTAAGCATACCACCTAACCAACGCTCTGTAACGAAAGGCATATTAATACGCTTAGCGCAATCAGAAACGATTTCTTTTGCTTGTTTCTTAGTAGCCACAAACATAATTTTCTTACCGCTTTTTGCAATTGATTTCAATGCAGCAGCAGTTTCCTGTAAACCTTCTACGGTTTTATTCAGGTCAATGATGTGAATACCTTTTTTCTCAGCAAAAATGTAAGGTAACATTTTAGGGTTCCACTTCTTTTTCAAGTGACCAAAGTGAACACCTGCTTCAAGAAGTTGCTGTTGTAAGGAAGTATTATTTTCCATTATTTTTATTTGAAAATTTGAAAATTTGAAAATTTTAAAACAAACGAGCATTGCTCTCCACTGATGCGGAGATAAAGGCTTAACGTTTGCTGAACTGGAAGCTCCTTCTAGCTTTCTTACGTCCTGGTTTTTTACGCTCTACAGAACGTGGATCTCTTTTCAGTAATCCAGCAGCCTTTAAAGCCGGGCGATAGTCAGCACTTACTTCTAGTAATGCACGTGCAATACCTAATTTAGCAGCTTCTGCTTGGCCCTTGATTCCTCCTCCTTGTGCATTGACAACAATATCAAATTTGTCAGAAGATTCAACCGTTTTAAGGGGTGCTTCTACTTGATTTTGTAAGTAAATTAAAGAGAAGTAATTTTTGTAATCTTTACCATTGACCGTTATTTTGCCATCTCCCTTGCTTAAGAAAACACGAGTAACAGCTTCTTTACGACGACCAACAGCGTTTTTTTGCTTTTCCATTATTTCAATTTGAAAATTTGAAAATTTAAAAATTTACCATTTGATTAGTAAATATTCAATTCGTTAGTGATTAAAATTTTAATTCTACTGGTTTTTGAGCGCCATGTGGATGCTCAGTTCCAACATATACAAATAACTTTTTGTACATCTTGCGTCCTAAACGATTTTTAGGCAACATTCCTTTGATCGCTCTTTCGATGATCACTTCAGGTCTGCGCTTTAAAAGATCTTTAGCAACTTCTTCTTTACGGCCACCTGGGTAACCACTGAAGTTGTCATAAATTTTTTCGTTTAGTTTATTGCCGGTAAATTTTACTTTATCGCAATTCGTTACAATAACAAAATCTCCGCAATCAACATGAGGAGTATAATAGGCTTTATTCTTACCGCGAAGAATTGCCGCAATCCTAGAACACATACGTCCAACGGTTTGATTAGTACCATCTATCACATACCAGCTGTGAATTACGGTAGCCTCGTTCGCATGTTTGGTGGTGAAATGTAGTTTACTCATTGTATTTATTTTTAAGTGACGCCTCCGCTATCCCAGAGGCTTTTTTTAAATGAACGGCGAAGGTAGGGTGACGAGGTTTAATTTCCTACTAATTTTGAAAGTATTTTCATCGGAGCTTTGTAACTAATTGATTTTCAATGATAATTTTGACTAAAAATTTTAATAGCCATGGATTATCCGCCTTTCATTAGATAGTAAATCCCCTGGTGGCAGGTAAAATTCAGGGATTTTACAACGAAACTATCTATTATAAATGATTGAAAAGCTAGGCTTCTTGCTAATTATACTGCCATCGATTTCCCACCAGCACTTTTCTTTTTTGGCCTAATCATAATATATAAAATCATATATAATTTAAATTCTAAATGGGGTACGCTGAATTTTTAATTTTAACTTCGGCCTTGTAAAGCAAACATGAATCAGTTACAAAGTACAAAAGAATTCCATCAACAAACCTCTAGCTGGCTATCTAATCCAGGTTCTATAGAATTATCAGCTATTGAACAGCTCAGGGATATTTTACGGTGGCATGAATATAGATATTATGTTCAAAATGATCCTCTGATTAGTGATGCAGAATATGATAGTTTGTTTAAAATATTACAAAAATTTGAACAGGAGCATCCAGCAATGATTACATCTGATTCTCCTACTCAGCGAGTAGGAGTTGGACTAGCTAATGATTTTGCTAAAGTTGAACACCTAGTTCCGATGCTCTCTTTAGAAAACTCATACAATGCCGACGACTTACTAGATTGGGATAGAAAAGCGCGCGAATTATCAGGACTAGAAACAATAGAATATTGTGTGGAACCCAAATTTGACGGCGCCAGTATTTCTCTCATTTATGAAAACAACCTCCTCACAAGATCTGCTACCCGTGGAGATGGTACAGTAGGTGATGAAATTACATTGAATACTAAACAAATAAAATCTGTTCCCCTTTCTGCAAAATTTAGCAGTTATGGAATTGAGCAAATTGAAATAAGAGGCGAAGTTTTAATTAATAAAAAAAACTTTAAAGCTTACAATGAAAAGCTGATGGAGGAAGGTGTTCCACCTTTTGCCAATCCAAGGAATGCAGCGGCTGGCTCCCTAAGAATCAAAGATCCGAAGGTAGTGAGTAATCGAAATTTAGAGGTTTTTTTATACCATGTCAGCTTTACAACCCATACAGAAAAAACTACTACTAGTTTATTTCCAGCTGAAAATAGTTCTCTTATTCAGCAACCTAAATCGCATTCAGCAATGCTGGAAATGCTATGGGAACTAGGTTTTAGAAGTCCAAAAAATGAATTGAAAGTAGTCAAAGGAATCAATGGGGTTATCAAATACATAGCTGAGTTTGAAGAAAAAAGAGAGGAACTTCCTTACGAAATTGATGGCATGGTGGTGAAAGTAAACGACCTGCAACTACAGGAGAAATTGGGTATGACTTCACATCATCCTCGATGGGCAATTGCCTTTAAATTTAAAGCAAGACAGGGGACTAGTAAATTACTATCCGTAGAATTTCAGGTTGGTAGAACAGGTGCTGTAACCCCTGTTGCTAAGATAGTACCTGTAATGGTAGGTGGGGTAACAGTTAGCAGTATTTCTATTCACAATGAAGAATACATTAAGGAAAAAGACTTGATGCTCGGAGACACTATATTAATAGAACGTAGTGGTGATGTAATTCCTCAAATAGTAAAATCCTTTGATGAATTAAGAACAGGCGATGAAACGAATATTCAGTTTCCGAAAAATTGTCCTGTATGTGAACACGAACTTTTTAAACCAGCAGAAGAAGCGGTTTGGCGATGTATCAATATTAGTTGTACCGCACAGGTGGTAGAGAGAATCATTCATTTTGTGAGCAAGGATGCAATGGATATTAAAAATTTTGGTGAAGCTAATGTTAGAAAATTCTATGACATTGGATTACTAAAAGGTATTCCTGACATCTATCGATTAGATTTTGGCAAGATTGGTCAGCTAGAAGGCTTTGGTAAAAAATCAATTGATAATTTACAGACAGCGATTGAGCTATCTAAATCACAGCCTTTGCATCGTTTGATCTTTGGACTAGGCATAAGGTATGTTGGAGAAACCACCGCTAAAACTCTTGCTAATGCGGTTACTCATCTTTTTGACTTTGCCAACTTTAGCGAGGAGCAATTAATCCAATTGGAAGATGTGGGAACAAAAGTGGCAGGAAGCATTCACCGCTTTTTTAAAGATGAAGTAAACCTGTTGATGTTACAAGAACTTGAAGGACTGGGTATTTCACTGAAAAATCAAAAGAAGCAAGTAGCTGAAAATGATACACTTGCAGGGCAAACATTTTTATTCACGGGTAGTTTGATGAAATTAAAGAGAAGTGATGCAGAGGAAATGGTAGAACAAAATGGAGGAAAAATAGTAAGTGGCGTTAGCAGCAAATTAAATTATCTAGTGGTAGGTGAAGAGGCAGGGAGCAAACTAGAAAAAGCAAAAAAAATTCAATCTATCAAAATAATAAATGAGGAAGATTTTATAAAGATGCTTTCTAAATAGGCCTTTTTTTATTATATTTAAAGGTGGTGCTTTCGATCTACAATACTCCTCCCCCTCAATTATTTCTAACAGCAGAGCATCCCTTTAAATTACTCGATATGATAAAAAGTATTCAGGGCGAAAAATGGAAGCAACTGCATTTTGTAGGTTACCAATATCTCACTAGAAAATATGCCGTTTCATCTATTGGCAGAGCAGCTAGCTACGCTCAAGATCTACAAGATGATGGTAAAATATTAAATGGATCCATCACTTCTGGTTATCGAACATTAAACCTCCATTTAGAAAATAGTAATGGGACAATTTATTTGCATAGAGAAATTGCAAAAAAATTTTGTAAAAAGCCATCCCCAAAATATAAATATGTCATTCACCTTAATCATAAAAAAATAGACAACGACTTTAAAAATCTAAAGTGGGCTACCCTAGAAGAAGTGGGAATTCATCAACAAGAAAGTCCTGAGAAAATTGCCTACAAATCACGCCAGGCTAATAAAACGGTCGGCTTGAAACTGACTATTGCTCAAGTAAGACAGATTAAAGAAACCATTAATAATCCGAGACGAAAACTTACTTACAAGCAAATGGCCATAAAATACGATGTAAGTGAAATGACAATGTATCGAATTAAGAGTGGAGAGAATTGGAGAGGGGTAAAATAAAAATTAAAAAAAGGAATTGGTCATTTGATACAATTCCTTTTTTTTTGCTTTTACAACAATAAAAATATTCCATATGCCAACTAAAAATTCCTTGCAGTTTTTAAAAGACTTAGCAAAGAACAATAATAAACCATGGTTTGATGTCAATCGATCAAGATATGAATTAGCAAAAGCAGATATTCAATCAATGGTAGCAGAATTAATTTCCAATATTTCAGTTTTCGATCCTCCCATTGGAAATTTAGCTGTGAAAGAATGTACTTTCAGAATTAATCGGGATGTACGCTTCAGCAAAAATAAAAGTCCTTACAAAACTAATATGTCAGCCTATTTCAGCCAAGGTGGAAAAAAGGCTTCTGTAGCGGGTTATTACTTTCACTTTGAACCTGGAAAAAGTTATGCGGCTGGAGGCTTTTATAGTCCGCAAGCAGAGGAGCTTTCAAAAATCAGACAGGAAATTGATTATAGTTTGGATGATTGGAAAAAAATTCTTTCCCAAAAGAAATTCAAAAAATATTTTCCGGATGGAGTAGACGGAATTGAGTCACTGGTGAGACCTCCCAAAGGATACGATGAAAGTAATCCTGCCATTCACTACTTAAAAATGAAACATTTTATAGTCAGCAAACCTTTTACTGATGCAGAAGTACAAAGTAAAACATTGGTTAAAGATTTAGCGGAGACATTTAGTGTAATGAAGCCAATGATTGATTTTTTGAATAGAGCGGTTGAATAGGGTGAGTTGAAAAAAGAGTGGCCAGAGATAAAAATCTCCGGCCTTGCTTACCTCTGAAACCACAAGAAAAAAAGGTTACTACTCTATTTTACAAATAAAATAATTACAAATAATCAATCAAAAAATCAGAAAAGAATTGGAGAAGGCTTTCATTGAGATCGAAGAAAAAGATATAACCGAGCAGTCAGTAAATATACAATTTAAAATTCCATTTATATAATATTTTTAAATAATATATAAAAATAAAATTGACTACTCTTCTGGAGTCGAATCTTACATTTTTCTCCTCCAAAAAATCAACCTTACAAAAGAAATAATCATCCAAAAGGAGGTCTATTTTTGGCAGATTGAAAAACCCGATCAATTAGTTTCTAGGGCTAAGCCATCAAAAAAGCCGACCTTTGACACCGCAATGGAAAAGTCAAACTTTATAGATTACATCAGAATTTTTTGTCGCAGTGGCCATGGAGGCGCTGGTAGTAGGCATTTTATGCGTACTAAATACAATGCCATGGCTGGGCCAGATGGGGGTGATGGAGGACGTGGTGCGCATATTATTTTAAGAGGTAGCACTCAACTTTGGACACTTTTACACCTTCGCTATTATAAGAATGTATTGGCTGAAGATGGAGAAGGTGGCAACAAAAACAATAGTACAGGTAAGTTTGGAAAGGACATTATCATTGAAGTGCCATTGGGCACCATTGCCAGGGATGAAATAACAGGAAAAATAGAGGCTGAAATATTAGAAGACGGACAAGAGATTATTTTAGTAAAGGGTGGCCGAGGAGGATTAGGTAATAGCAATTTCAAAACCGCTACTAACCAAGCTCCTGAATATGCGCAACCGGGTGAACCAGGTACTGAAGGTTGGAAAGTATTGGAGTTGAAAGTATTAGCCGATGTAGGTCTCGTTGGTTTTCCAAATGCTGGTAAATCAACCTTGCTTTCTGTTATTACCGCAGCTAAACCGAAAATTGCAGATTACGCATTTACCACATTGGTTCCTCAATTAGGTATGGTAGATTATCGAGATGGTAAAAGCTTTTGCATCGCGGATCTTCCCGGCATTATCGAAGGAGCTGCTGAAGGCAAAGGATTAGGACATCGTTTTTTAAGACATATAGAACGCAATTCAATTTTACTCTTTTTAATTCCAGCCGATTGTGCTGATCACAAAAAAGAATTTGAAATTTTAGTGAATGAATTAAAAGAGTATAATGCAGAAATGCTCCAAAAAGATTTTGTAATCGCTATCAGTAAAAATGATATGTTAGATGATGAATTAAGAACAGCTATTACAAAAGAATTGCCTAAAAAAATTCCTCATATTTTTATTTCTTCTGTCACAGGACAAGGGCTTCCAGAGCTGAAAGACCTGCTGTGGAAAACGCTAAATGCGCCGCCAAAAGAAAATTAAAATTGAATCATATCAACGCTACTTAATAGGTAGCGTTTTTTGTCCTTCAAACATTTATAGGGTAGGTAATTAGAACAGTTTATAAAACTTACTCATTGAAAAGAATGGCAATTCATTTACAATAATGTAATTTGCTATTTCATAAAAAGATGATCCTATGTTTAAGAGCAAAATTGCCGGTATTGGAAAGTATATTCCAGCAAATACCATGACCAATGAAGATCTGAAAAAATATATGGATACCAGTGACGAGTGGATCCAAGAGCGAACAGGTATTCAGGAAAGGCATTATGCGCACCGAACGGAAGAGACGACTACCACCATGGGAGTGGAAGCAGCCAAGATGGCGATTGAAAGAGCCGGCACCACAGCAAAAGAAATTGACTTTATAATTTTTGCAACCCTTAGTCCCGATTACTATTTTCCTGGATGCGGCGTATTAGTTCAAAGAGCCTTAGCGATGAATGAAATTGGCGCGCTAGATATTCGGAATCAGTGTAGTGGATTCGTTTATGCCTTATCGATAGCCGATCAATTTATACAAACAGGAATGTACAAAAACATTCTAGTGATAGGTAGTGAAAAACACTCTTTTGGATTGGACTTCTCCACGAGAGGAAGAAATATTTCTGTAATTTTTGGGGATGGTGCAGGTGCCGTAGTACTTCAACCCACTCAAAAAGCAAATCAAGGGATATTGAGTACCCACCTTCATAGCGATGGAGCAAGTGCAGAATTATTAGCGATGTATAATCCAGGTACCCATGCCAATCATTGGGTGAAAGAAAAATTAGCAACTTATAACGAGGCTGAAATTGGAGATATGTTCATGACAAAGGAGATGATTGATCAAGCTCAAAATTTTCCTTACATGGATGGACCTGCCGTGTTTAAAAAAGCAATCGTAAAATTTCCGGAGGTGATTATAGAAGCCCTAACTGCCAATGGACTTACTACTGCCGATCTAAACCTTTTAATTCCTCACCAGGCCAATTTGCGCATCAGTCAATTTGTACAACAAAAACTAGCACTGCAGGATCACCAGGTTTTCAATAATATTCAACAATATGGAAATACCACGGCAGCATCTATACCAATTGCGCTTTGTGAAGCTTGGGAACAAGGGAAAATTAAAGAAGACGACTTAGTTTGTTTAGCGGCATTCGGCAGTGGATTTACCTGGGCAAGTGCATTGATTAAATGGTAAGGACTATTTATTGTAGCATTACTAGTTATTTAAAAGTAATTCCAACATTGCGCTAACTTTGTAAGCAATTATCTATAATGAATCGAAGAATCATTTATTTCATCAACCCTATTTCAGGGACCAGTGGAAAGAATACTTTAATAAAAAAAATTGAAGTGAAAACTTCTCTTCAAGGTTTACCATTTGAAATTCTGTATACCAACGCTGAGGGTGATTATCAATTTTTGAAAGAAAAAGTACTTCGAGAACAAATAACTGATATTGTAATCTGTGGCGGCGATGGCACCATTAGTAAGATAGCTGGATCATTGCTGAATGAAAAGGTAAACATTGGAATCATCCCGATGGGTTCAGGAAATGGATTGGCTTTAGCTGCAAAAATTCCTACAAAAATAGACGCTGCATTAGATATTATTTTTAAGGGCAATGCAAACTTTGTAGATTCCTTTACTATTAATGACACTTTCAGTTGCATGCTCTGCGGACTTGGATTTGATGCCCAGGTAGCACATGATTTTTCAAAAGAAACTACCAGAGGATTGGTTACCTATATCAAGCAAACAATCATTAATTTTATTAGAATGCGTCCATTCAATTTTGAAATAAATTATGGCGAAAAATCAATTCATACTGCAGCCTTCTTCATCAGCATAGCCAACAGCAATCAATTTGGCAATCAATTTACCATTGCACCAAAAGCAAGCTTATCGGATGGGTTACTTGATTTTGTAATCGTTAAAAAAATGCCCAAGTATAGATTTCTTTGGTCCGTATTAAAACAAGTGATTAATGGCAAACTAAAAGACTACGACGAGAGTTCCTTTCATAAAGAAGAAGTATGCTATTTTCAAACCGATCGGCTAATGATACAAAACCGAGATATGGCTCCTCTCCACATAGATGGTGATCCTTGCAACACTTCGAGTGAATTTAAAATAGCAATCATTCCCAATGCTTTCAAATTGTTACAACCGGCTGTTTAGTTTCAACTAATAATCCCTTGATTTTTATCACTAAGAATCAAAAAAATAGGAGCGTTTTATTTTCCAATCAATGACAAAAGCGATTGCAATACTTTTTGATTAGCCGCTGAATGAAAAGAATTTATCACATCTTTTTTTTCGGAAGCCGTTAAATGAAAATTAAGGGCTGCACCTTGATTATCTTTTTTGGGGAGATAGGTAAAAGTAAGTCGATGAAGATGATCACCCAATGAGCTTTGCAAATAATTAAATTCATCGGATTGATTGAAATCTTGAAAATTATGCCAGGTATGTTCCAATATAGTAGCTGGCCTTGTAATCATATCCACCATTGATCCTACTTCATTGACCTGACGCCCATACTCATCGCCTCTATCTCTAATTTGCAATATGATGATGTTAGAGGTATTATTGTTGAGCCACTCTCTAAAATTATCAATAAATCGAAAGGATGTTTCTTGTCCAAAATTATCTTTTATTCCTGCATCCATTACATCAATCACTGGATTGGTAGGCAACCAAACATTAGGTAATACATAAGGAAAGGTTGCATTCATCCTTAAGGCTGTCAGCAATCGAATATTGCCAGGATCTTGTCTAGAAAATAAGGAAGTGAAATCTACCGCATCTGGATGATGATACTTATCAGCTGAAAATGAAGGTGGCTTCATCATAAAACTTAGCGGCTGAGTACCAATCATCATTTTCCGACCATCAACTGTAATCACTGAATTAAAAATAATCATCGGGATATTAGCCGCTTTTTCATCTGCTGCATAATCCCTTAACTGCTTATTCAAAATACCGCCTGTATTGATATTTAACTTTTCTTCAAATGCATATCCACGATCTTTTACATATTCGTAGGGCCCGATAGAAAATTTTTGGGAGGGTGCAAATAGATCCCGACTCACCATGGATGAAAAGATGGGATTTAATAAATCTTCTGTAACATTTTCAGTGAATTCCGCAGATTGTAAATTAATTTTTGGGGATTTCTTTTTTTGCGCATATAATTCCCTGAAATAAGCTGCAGACAACATGCCCCCACTCGCCCCACTAATTAAAAATGTTTGCTTCATTAAATTACCATTGGTAATACTATCTAATTGTTGCAAGGCATTCATAACAAAGGTGGTACTTCTTAATCCACCACCACTTACATTCATTAAAATGATCGGAGGTTTTTCAGTAGGTTGATTACGCTTCCAATTTTCTAAAATAGTAATCATATTAGCCTTGTCGCGACTAATTAATTCAGGTGTACACAATTGTTGAAGTGATTGCTGGTTGTAATTGGGTCGCAAGGTGTTTTCACTATAGTTGAGTCCATAGGCTTTATTGCGAGGATTAATAATTTCATTCGTAAAAAGAAAATTTAAACCCACTATGAGGAAAATCAAAAACAATACACTCCAGCTCTGCAAAAAATAAGTAAGTGCTCCAATTGCAGCAATCATAATTGCAAAAAATATAAAAATACTAGCTGCAGCAGGAGCTTGAAAAAATTTGATATCTAAAAAAAATCCGACTGTTATTAAAAAGATAAAGGCTATAATGATTGCCAGCATTGCTGCAAAATGATGGCGTTTAAAAATAGTATCCAATAACTGCTGGCTATAATGAAACACAGGCCTTACCTTACTAAATTTAAAACGACTAGAAATAAAATAAGATACCTTAAGCCCAAATTCATCTGGCTGGGCTTTCAGCGAAGGATGATAAGATTTTTTAAACTCATTAGGATTCGAAATTACTGGAGCAATTGTTCGAAGAATGGTTCTATCCGCACTAAAAAAGAATGCAAAAGAAAATGCAATACATAGAATTAATCCTGCTGAAAATCCAATCACTAAAAACGCTACGTCAAAAACGCCCATCAACTCTTTGTTTAAATTAAAATGAACCGCTTTAAAAATATAAAATAATAAAAAAAGTAAAGGAAGCACGGAGTTATTAATACAATACTTTAGAAACGGTTTAGAAGTAGTGGCCAAAAATTTAAACCTTTTAGTATGTAAAATGAAAGTGGTGATATTCCAACTCATAAAAAATACGCCCATAGTAATTCCTACCAATGCGGTACTTAAGTAATTTACTTTGCCCATATATTCAGGAACAAAAAATAAAGAGTCAGCACCAAAATTTTTAAGCAAGCCGCTATTGATAGTGCTGGCTAAAATTGCCCAGATGACTAATAATATTTGATACTTACGAAAATGTAATAGTAGCAGCTGAATGGGAAAAGAATAATAAATATTTTTAAGTAACAGGCGCATTTACATCGTTTTACTATATATACAACGCTAAAAATAGGCTTTTAATATGTAGGTTAACAAAAAGACGCTACTTCGCTGGACTTGGTCTAACCAGGTACAATAAGCCTACCACCACCATTACTATCAACATAGCCGTAAATTGATGCATCACTCCTAACCAAACTAGGCGATTAGGATAAGTAGCATTAATTACCGTCACTATTCCAAGTATCACTTGAACGCAAACTAACAATAGTATAGACCTCCTCAGTTTGGAAAAAAGACGATTGCCGTCTACTAAACGAGCCTTCCAAAACCAGCTAATAATTAAACCCAGCAAAATATAGGCTAAGCCTCGATGAACAAAGTGAATAGTAATTGGATTGTAGGCAAAGTTTTTTACCAACGGCATCGATTCAAACAAGTTGACAGGAATCAATTTTCCATTAATATCAGGCCAAGTTGGTGCTAATTCCCCTGCCTTTAGCCCTGCCATAAAAGCGCCATAGATTAATTGAAAAAAGAGAATAAATAAAATGAATAATAATAAAGTTCGTAAAGATGTATTGATAACTTTTTGTTCGGGTGCAACAATAAATTTTAAAGCAAACCATCCAGTATAGCTCAATAAACCAATGGCGGCAATAAAATGCGTTGCTAGTTCAACATGACCAACAAAATATTTTTCAGGTACCAATCCACTTTTTACCATCATCCATCCAATTGCACCCTGCAGCCCACCCAATAAAAAAAGTGTCACCATGGGTAGCACCATTTCTTTGTTAAATTTCTTTTTCAGCAAGAAATAAATAAATCCGAAAAGAAAAACTATTCCCATCATTCTGGCCCAAACACGATGAAACCATTCCCAGAAAAAAATTGATTTAAATTCTGCTAAAGTAAAATTTTGATGAACGTATTTAAATTGATCTGTTCCTTTATACTTATCAAACTCCGCTTGCCAAGCAATTGAATCCAAAGGAGGTAGTGTGCCAGTAACTGGTTTCCATTCAGTAATAGAAAGACCCGATTCAGTTAAACGAGTGATACCACCAAGCATAATCTGAATGATTATCATCCCAACTCCAATTAATAACCAAATAGCTACCGCCTTAGAAGGGGTATTTTTGATACTGTCATTTTTTAAATTTGTATTCATATTGAATACAAATTTAGCTCAGTAATGGTTGATTCTCCTCAATCGATCGTAATTTTAATTACACTTCATTTTTTTTAAACATATGTTGCTTTCTTACTTTCAAAATAAAGTACCTGAAGCCGGGTTAGACGAAGCTGGAAGAGGTTGCTATGCCGGACCAGTATTTGCTGCAGCTGTTATTTTACCGGCTGACTTTCATCATCCGCTATTGAATGACAGTAAGCAACTAAAGGAAAAGCAACGGGATTTACTAAGGCCGATTATAGAAAAAGAAAGTATTGCATTTGCAGTGTCTTCGATTGACAATAATGAAATAGATGTGATCAATATTTTGCAGGCATCTTACAAAGCCATGCACCTGTCCATCGATCAATTATCTGTAAAGCCAGGTCAACTGCTCATTGATGGCAATCGATTTAAACCATATAAAAAAATCCCTTATCAATGCATTATTAAAGGTGATGGGAAATATACATCGATTGCTGCTGCAAGTATTTTAGCAAAAACCTACAGGGATGAATATATGCAAAAGCTTCACCTAGAATTTCCTCATTATGGCTGGGATAAAAACAAGGCCTATGGAACTGCGAGCCATCGAAAGGCGATTGAAAAATATGGACTTTGCAAATACCATCGAATAAGTTTCAATATAAATCCTATTAGTAGTTAATTATTTAATCCTCAAAAAGACGTAACCGCCTATTTGGTTGAGCTTTTAATCAAAATTGATCGATGAAGAACTACTACTAGATAATCAGTCAAACGATAGATAACCATGCAATTCGTCTTGCTTTTATTGAAATTTAAGTTATTTAGTTCTAAGATTTCCTTTGGAATAGAGTGCTTTTACTTTTTTGCCTTGATGCAAAAAAGTAACAAAAAAAATCAAGCCTGCGAATAAAAAGGCTGAAATAATAATTATCAGCCTAAAATCAAGGAACTCGCCGGTAGAGTAAGTTGCTTTGAAGGTAGTGCCGGCTCAGACAGCCTTGATTTTTTAACGGCTGATAATTACAATTTCTAGCACTTTTTATTCGAGGGCGTTCAAACTACTATTATTTCAAATTGCCTTACCGGACTTTTTGAGGGTAAATAATTATTAGCTCAAATAAATTTAAAAAGCACGCTGATGCTTTTTAAATTATCCTATCCAATCACCCAGGCCTTGTCGAAGAATAGTCCAATCATCGGTAGTACAATCAACCATTGTAGAGGGTGTCATTCCACCGATACCCCCATCAATTACAAAGTCTACTAAGTTTTCGAATTTTTTATAAATAATCTCGGGGTCCGTATAATCTTCTACCATTTCGCCTGGCAAAGAGGTACTTAAAATGGGATTACCGAGGGCTGATAAAATTTGTTGGCAGATAATATTGTCGGGTACGCGTAGTCCGATAGTACTTTTTTTGCTCTGCAATATTTTTGGCACTTGCTTACTGGCAGGCAAAATAAAGGTATAAGGACCTGGTAAATAATTTTTCAACATTCTATAAAGTGGTGTATCTATACTCTTAGTGTACTCACTCAAATGACTCAAATCGCTACAGATGAAAGATAGCTGAGCCTTTTGAGGATCAATATTTTTTATTTGACAAATTTTTTCAATCGCCTTCGGTTGCTTGATATCACAGCCAAGACCATAAATAGTATCCGTTGGGTAAATGATTACTCCCCCATCTTGTAAACATTCGATCACCTGATGTATCAATCTAGGCTGAGGATTTTGGGGGTGTATTTGTAATAGCATATTTAATTTATTAGGGTGCTTCATTGCAGCAACCATTCAATTTATTGTTTGATAATTTTAAAATAATCTTCCTATCTAAGTAAGGTAAACAACTTGTAGTAAGAATGAAAATTATTTTCCAAATAAACTTAGGGTATTGAGCTACTTATTTTACCGAATAGGTTATGGGTAAAATGAACCGAAAATTAATATTGCTCAGCCGTTTAATCAGTATTGTAAAAATTAAAAATGAAGATTTTTAACAGAAAAATGCAGCTGAGATACGATTAACAATGGGTAAAGCACTACTTTTGCAGCAACTTTTAATCACCCCACGTGGCTTTCCACGTTGGTTCAATAAAACCATATCATTATGTCTTTAATCTCAGTAGGAACCATGGCTTTTGATGCCATTGAAACCCCTTTCGGAAAAGTAAATCAAATAGTGGGTGGCTCTGGAACTTATGTAGCCTATGCAGCCAGCAATTTTATTAGTTCCATCAAGCAAATCTCTATTGTAGGATTCGATTTCCCAGAAGAAGAAATGGCAGAACTTAGAAAAAGAGGAGTAGATCTTGAAGGGGTGGAAGTGGTTCCCGATAAAAAATCATTTTTCTGGAGTGGTAAATACCATCTTGACATGAATAATCGCGATACACTCGTAACCGATTTGAATGTATTAGCAGATTTTAATCCAATCGTACCAGATAGCTATCAAGGTGCTGAATTTTTAATGCTGGGAAACTTGGCTCCTAATCTTCAATTAAGTATTATCAATCAATTGAAAGTAAGACCCAAATTAATCGTAATGGATACCATGAATTTTTGGATGGACATTGCAATGAGTGATTTGGAAGCGGTATTAAAAAAAGTAGATGTATTAATGATCAATGACGGAGAAGCAAGACAATTAAGCGGTCAATTTTCTTTAGTAAAAGCTGCGAAAACTATTCTTGAAATGGGTCCTAAATTTTTAGTTATTAAAAAGGGAGAGCACGGTGCATTGTTATTTCATGGAGACCATGTGTTTTATGCGCCCGCATTACCACTAGAAGAGGTGTTTGATCCGACTGGTGCAGGCGACACTTTTGCTGGAGGATTTATTGGATACCTTGCCAAAACAAAAGATATCAGCTTTGAAAATATGAAGACTGCTATTATTGTAGGAAGTGCATTGGCAAGTTTTTGTGTAGAAAAATTTGGACCTAATAGAATGAAAGAAATTTCAAAAGCAGATATTGACCAAAGACTAAAAGAATTTGTTCAGTTGGTAAATTTTGAAATAGACTTAGTTTAAGCATCCTCAATCAATATCATTAACCGAAGTATTAACCACTTCGGTTTTTTATTGAAATGAATAGCAAAAACTAGTAGCCGTTTTTGTAATTTTTAATTACTTGATCAATTTTTATTGCGTTTTTTTATCTTTATGTTTGAGTAGCAGTTAAAATAAAATGTAGGTTTACGTATAGAATTAAATTTTCAGTATATGTTAGAAATCATTGCCCTTTATTTTCTTTGTAAAAAAAATGGACTACTCGCTAGTCAGAAAGGGCTTAATCCCCGTCCATGGAAATGGTACACGGTATTAGCTTGGATCTTGGCTGAAATGATTGGCGTGATAATGGGTATTACATTTTATGGAGAAAGCAATCTAGTGGGAGTAATGTCGTTGGGAATCATTAGTGCGTTTGGGGGATATTTAATCATTAAATATATACTGGAGAAAAAGCCTGATTTAAATACGGATGATATGGATCAAAATAGCGTAGATGATCTTCATCCTCCTAGAAACTAATCTATTTTATAAGAAAATTAAAATCTAGCGAGATATAGATTGTAATAGAAAGATGAAATAAATTGAATAAAATAGCTGACTGTTATGATAGAAAAGAAGCTTCCCTTTAAAATTACCCTACTGTTGTTGTTTGCTATTTTTTTTAAAAATCTGCAAGCACAGAAAATTGATTCTCTATTAGACATATTGGATACTAAATATGTGCAAGAGAAAATTTACCTGCAGATGGATAAGGCTTTTTACAATGCAGGAGAAACTATTTGGTTTAAAGCCTATCTAAGCGCAGACAACCTTCCAGGTCCAATCAGTAAGACCCTTTTTGCAGAGTTGTTGGACGAAAAGGGGACGCTATTACAACAAAAAATGTTACCAATCATTCAATCAGGCGCATCTTCCAATTTTGATTTACCAGATTCAGTTAGCTACACTAAGTTATACATTCGGGCTTACACAACATGGATGCTTAATTTTGATTCCTCTCTATTGTATTTTAAACCCATACAAATTATTCCAAATAAAATATTAGTTAAAAAAGCAGCTACACCTGTAAGTTATAGCATTCAATTTTTTCCAGAAGGTGGAGACTTAATTACTGATATTTCTTCAAGAGTAGCTTTTAAAGCTACTGATAACCAGGGAACACCTTTTGAAGTAAAAGGAGATATTATAGATAGTAAAGGCAAAAAAATAACTTCCTTTTCTTCTATTCATGATGGGATGGGCTACCTAACGCTTAAACCAATTGCAAAAGAAAAATATCGTGCCGTTTGGAAAGATAAAAAAGGTTTGCAGCATGAAAATCCATTGCCCGAAGCAAATAAAATAGGCATTGTGCTCAGCACCGAACTTAGCGACTTTGTATTAAGTTATACAATTAAAAGACCCGATAGTGTAGACGCTGTTTATACTACTTACCAAGTAGAAGCACAAATGCACCAACGATTGGTATACAGTGCCAAAGTCAATATGACCAAAAAAACGAATGTTACGGCAAAGATTGAAACAGACAGCTTACCCAATGGAGTTTTACAATTAACCATATTTAACGCTGCTCTTCAACCGATTGCTGAACGTCTTGTTTTTATTAACCACAATGATTATTATTTCATTACTGATATTCATTCTGCTGATAAAAGCCTTGCCAAACGGGGCCGTAATTCAATTCAAATTGATGTAGGTGATAGCTTGATTTCTAATTTATCTGTCTCGATTACAGATGCAGAACTCAATCCAATTTCTAAAAATGAAGAAAGTATTTATTCGAATTTATTATTAAGCAGTGACTTAAAAGGTTATGTTTATAATTCAGCTTATTATTTTTCAGGAGAGGCAGACTCTGTGAAGCAGCATCTTGATTTAGTAATGATGACCAATGGTTGGAGAAGGTTTAAGTGGGTAGATATTTTATCAGGCAATTGGCCTAAAATTAAATTCATTCCGGAAGATCGCCTTTTCATTAAAGGACAAATTTTAGGTCTATCCAAATCAATGCTATTTCAAAAAGAATTAACAGGCATTTTAAAGACAAAAAATGGCGGCTCCAATATTTTCAGTATGCCAGTCAGCAGTCAAGGAGAGTTTTCACATGAAGGACTTTACTTTTTTGACACCGCGAAATTATATTATCAACTCAATAACGACAAGGACAAAACGCTAACAAATATTGCAAGTTTTGCATTTAAAAGCAATATTATAAAATCACCTTTGCAACCGATCTCATTGCTTACTGGTTTATATTTACCTGAAAAAGTAGACAGCGCTGTTTTGCAGAAAAGTTTCAATATAGCCAATCTACTTCGTGATCAAAATGAAAGAAATAAAATAAGAACACTTGATAATATTGTAGTTAAAAGTTTCCAAAAATCAGCCAAGCAAAAATTAGATGAGGAGTATACCTCTGGATTTTTTGCAGGTGGAGACGGCTATGTTTTTTCAACCGAAAATGACGCTTTTGCTATGACAGCAAGCAGTGTATTAGCTTACTTACAAGGCAAGGTGCCTGGTTTACAAATTAATACGGTTGGCGAAGGAAGTGCTAGCTGGAGAGGAAGTCCTACCAGTTTTTTCGTCAATGAAATGACAACTGATTTATCAAGAGTTCAAGTCATCAACATGAACGATGTAGCAATGATTAAAATATTTAGACCTCCATTTTATGGAGCAGTTGGCGGAGGTACTGGAGGTGCCATTGCGATTTATACTAAGAAAGGAGGAAGTGATTATTCCCAATTGAAAGGCTTAGCTGTTACCAATGTGAATGGCTATTCTATTATCAAGCAGTTTTATTCGCCTGACTACGAAAAAAAGCCTGAGACGGATGTGAACGATTACAGAACCACCCTATATTGGAATCCAAATTTACATTTTGATAAAAATACTAGAAGAGTAACGGTTCCGTTTTATAACAGTGATTTTTGCAAAAAATTTAGAGTAACTGTTGAGGGAATTAATGAAGTTGGTCAATTAACAAGAGAGGAAAAGATTATTCAATAATTTTTTCTTCTGCCTCACTTATATTTCAAAAGTTGGCTATCAGTATAGTTAATTTTAACGCTATGAGTTATTTTATTCTATGCTTCAATCCCTTCGAGCGATAATAAAAAAGCGTATTCTCTAGCCTTATCAGTCAAAGGTTTATATCTGCCAGAAGCGCCACCATGACCAGCTTCCATATCTGTATGCATCAATAATAAATTATCTCCAGTTTTCATTGCACGGATTTTTGCCACCCATTTAGCAGGCTCAAAATACTGTACTTGACTATCATGCAAACCTGTTATTACCATCATGTTGGGATAATTATGATGGGCTATATTATCATAAGGAGAATAGGATTTCATATAATCGTAGCTTTCTTTATCTGATGGATTACCCCATTCATCATATTCATTCGTAGTGAGTGGAATAGATGCATCGCTCATGGTAGTAACCACATCCACAAAAGGTACAGCAGCAATTATACCTTTCCAAAGGTCAGGGCGCATGTTTATAATAGCGCCCATTAATAATCCTCCTGCACTCCCCCCATTTGCATAGAGGTGATTGGCAGAACAATATTGATTAGCTATCAAAAACTCTGCGCAGTTGATAAAATCAGTAAACGTATTTTTTTTATTCATCATCTTACCTTCTTCATACCAGTATCTTCCTAGCTCCTGACCTCCACGAATATGAGCAATAGCAAATGCAAAACCCCTGTTTAATAAACTTAACCGAACATTACTGAAAGAAGCATCCATACTAATTCCATAGGATCCATAAGCATACAATAATAAAGGAGCATTTCCATCTTTAATAAACCCCTTTTTAAAAACAATAGAAATAGGTATTTGAGTACCGTCATTTGCAGTAGCAAACAATCTTTCTGTTTCAAATTGGTTTGCATCAAAGCCACCTAATACCTCCTGCTGCTTCATCAGTTTTTTCTCTTTAGTCACCATATTGTAATCAAACACTGAATGGGGAGTAGTTAAAGAAGTATAATTAAACCGAAGAGTGCCTGAATGATATTCAGGATTAGAACCAATACCCGCCACATAGGTAGGCTCATCAAATGCTAAAAAATGACTCTCTTGATTGAGTGTATTCAGTATATGAATTTGAGTGAGTCCATTTTTTCTTTCATTAATTGCAATGAAATTTTTGAACAATTCAAAGCCTGATATAAGCACCGCTTTCTGATGAGCAATCAATTCCTTCCAACAATTTATTCCTGTATTATTTTCGGAACAGGTAAGGATTTTAAAATTTTTAGCTTCATGATTCGTGCGGATATAGAAACTGTCATTTGCATGATCTATACTATAAATCACCTCCTTCATCCGAGGTTGAAAAATAACCAATGGATCTGTAGGACGATCAGCATTTAGCCAACTCACTTCTGAAGACAAAGTTGCCTTTGAAACCACCGTGATATATTTTTCAGATTTTGTTTTCCCTACACCGATATAATTGGAGGGATCTTTTTCATGATACACCAACTGGTCTTCTACCTGAGGAGTTCCCAGCAGATGACGCATAATTTTTTCAGATAAAAGAGTCACCGGATTTTTAGCAGTATAAAAAATCGTTTGGTTATCGTTCGCCCAGATAGGCCCACCCTCCGTTCCAGCAATAGTGTCACTAAGTGTTTCACCCGTTAAAAGATTTTTTATATAAATCGTATACTCTCTTCTAGATAAAGTATCCACTCCATAAGCAAGTAAATTATTATTGGGACTAATAGAAAATCCAATAGCTGAAAAATAAGAATAGCCTTCTGCCATCGCATTTACATCGAGTAAAATTTCCTCCTTTGCTTCCAAGCTTTCCTTTTTTCTGCAATAGACAAAATAATCTTTTCCAGGTACTTGCCGAGAATAATAAAAATAACCTCTTTTATACACAGGTACAGATTCATCTTCTTCTTTTATTCTGGCTTTCATTTCATTATACAAATTATCCTGCAAGGACAATGTGCCTTCCATCATTGCATCATAGTACCCATTTTCAGCGTTTAGATAAGTCACTACTTTTTCACTATCAGGCCCCTTTTTAAAATAATCGTTCAGCCAATAATAATTATCTATTCTAACATCATTGTGTGCAATTAATTCCTTCGGTTGTATGGTACAGACTGGAGGTGCAAGATTTTTTGGCCACTGGTAACTATTTTTTTTCACTCTATGTTGATTGATAATATTGAGGTAATAAATTAATTCAAAGGTTTTTAAGGAATCATTAAAATGAATTTCTTCTTGCTAACACGATTTCATTTTTGAATTGTTTCTTGATCCCTTTTAAATTAAAAATTTCGGTAAAGATAATATAGACTCCCACTGCAAGGGGCTGATTTTTTTCTCCGAGCCCATCCCAACGAAAACTACCTGTAGTCCCACACAATGCATTTTTCTGCAAGTATCGAACAGGTCTACCCATTGAATTAAAAATAGTAATATTAGCAATATAGCCAGGCATCGGAAAACGATAATCCAATGTTGCAAAGTCATCCTGACCATCATTATCGGGTGAAAAAATTTCTGGGGATAGCCTTATCTCCCCAGTCAATCCTTCGGTGAGTTGATATTGGGAATTTTTGTAGGAAGGAGTGCCATAACCCACTGCAGTTGCTGCAGAATGCCAATTTTCAGCAGATTGAGTGACCGCATTATAATTTACTCTTTCCAATGCAACGCCTTCAAAATGATCGATGAGTTTAAAATGCCATTTTTCATTGTAGGTTAATTCATCCGTAATTTCACCCTGAGCATTCAAAATAATAGCAGTCCCCTTATCATCATTAAAAGAAGGCATTGATTCAATTTCAATAAAGGCTTCCTCGTTTACAACCCTATAATTTGCATTAACCATTGCAGCACTTGCTGTAATGACTCTAAACTCTTGAGGGAAAATCAAGTTACTTTCAGTGCTGAGTTTTACCAGATTACCTATTGTACCAGTAGTATTTCTGTTAGCAATATAGAGTTGTTGAAGATCCAAAATTTTATTGCTGCGATTGTATATCTCTACATAATCAGTTGCAGCGGGTGTTGGATTAAACAAAATTTCATTGATTATTACATCACTCTTCAATACCTGCTCTGATAATCCAACTTGTGTAGTAAAATTACTTTTACTAATCCTGTTGCCAACACAATCTGCAACTAATACTACCGTTAGGGTATATACTTTATTTCGTACTAAAGGACTAGCTAGGCTTATCATTACCCTGTCAAACATTGGCGCTACTGCTGAAGCAAACAATGGGATCCCAATTCCGCCATCGATCGTATAATTTTCTTTTATTGCAGCCTTCAAACTATCCATTGGTTCATCAAAAATCAATACTACTTTCAGACTATCGATAGCGAATGCACGCAATAATTTTGGCTGAGATTGATCTAAATTTTCTGCCTCCACAGTATTCTTCTTTCCAGGAGTGCCGCCACTATTATCAGTACTCGCTTTCCAATTATTTCCGCCACTACATGGATTATGTGAGTCAATCATTTCAAGTGACCATCCGCCTTGTTTTTTTAAAGGATTCTGATACCAACTATCCGAATAGCTTATTGAATGAATGATTTCGTTGGTAGCACTTTTTAAAATAAGTAATCCACCACTATTATCGAGAGAAGGAAAACTAGTAACCGAAATGGTAGGTCCCCATAAAGACAGTGCCGTTGAGGCACTGCTGCTGCATAGAACGACCAGACTATCAGGCAATAAAATATAACTAGGTATTGGTCCGCTAAGTACAGAGCCATCCCCTATTCGATAACCCTTTAAATTAATTGTATGACTGCTAGTATTTTTTAATTCAATCCATTCAAAGTTGGGCAAACCCACTATTGGTGATGGATCAATCATTAGCTCATCAATTACTAGATCGAATGGACGAGCAATCGTATCGGTGAAATAATGTCTTGCTAAAATTTTACCTTCCCAACGACTTTCAAAAAAACTAGGATGGCCGATTGCAATAAAAGCTGTGAATAAACCAATAGGAAAACCAATTAAAGATTTTATTTTCATTCTAGGGCGGGCAGGTTTTGATTTTGCTGCTGCAATCCAGCAACTCCAAAAACCAAGCTTGCAGCAAGTTTAAAACCCATAACAAAATAATGTAATTTAATTTCGAATGAAAGCTAAATTGAAAAGATTATTCTTTTAGTTTGGTCAATTACTACTTTGTTATTATTTTTGCCCTGCAATGATGATCATAAAACATACATTTTTTACGAAGAAGCGTTCCTTAATTGGGAAGGTGATTTAGTATTTTGTTTGTTACACTATATTCAAAGCCTTCCGCAAAAACGGGAGGCTTTTTTTTGATTCTATCCTAATTCTGTAAAATTTAAGGAGGATCCAATCAATTAAAGCAGTAAATATTTTTAACAGAATATATTCATTCATAAAAAAAACAAACAATGAAAGTAGCTGTAGTTGGAGCAACCGGTTTAGTAGGCACCAAAATGTTGCAAGTATTAGCCGAGAGAAATTTTCCAGTAACCGAAATAATTCCAGTAGCATCTGAGAAATCGATCGGTAAACAAGTAGAATTTAAAGGCAAAAAATATACCATCGTAGGATATGCCGATGCAATCGCTGCTAAACCAAATGTGGCAATTTTCTCAGCAGGAGGAAGTACCTCTTTGGAGCTAGCTCCATTATTTGCTGCAGCAGGTATTACGGTTATTGATAACTCCAGTGCTTGGCGCATGGATCCTACTAAAAAACTAGTAGTGCCAGAAGTAAACGCGGATGTACTTTCAGCAACTGATAAAATCATCGCTAATCCCAATTGCTCTACTATTCAATTGGTAGTAGTATTGAAACCACTTCATGATAAATATAAAATTAAAAGAGTAGTGGTGTCTACCTACCAAAGCGTTACTGGTACTGGGGTAAAGGCAGTAGACCAGTTAATGAATGAGCGCAAAGGAATTAAAGGAGAAATGGCTTACAAATATCCAATTGACTTAAATGCAATTCCACAAATTGATGTATTTCTAGATAATGGATACACTAAAGAGGAAATGAAAATGACCAATGAAACGGTAAAAATTATTGGGGATGCTAATATCAAACTAACGGCAACCACCGTGCGCATTCCAGTGATGGGTGGCCATAGTGAAAGTGTGAACATTGAATTTGAAAATGATTTCAATTTAGATGAGGTAAGAGCCTTGTTAAGCAAAGCACCCGGCGTTATCGTTCAGGATGATATAGCCAATAGTGTTTATCCAATGCCGCTAACCGCGCATGAAAAGGATGACACATTTGTAGGCAGAATTAGAAGAGATGAAACGCAAGCGAATACGCTTAACTGTTGGATTGTAAGTGACAACCTTAGAAAAGGTGCCGCCACCAATGCAGTTCAAATAGCAGAATATTTAATGGGGAAGGGACTTTTATAATTGAGTACCCATAGAAAATGAGTACCAAAAAAAAGCCATCTTTATAAGATGGCTTTTTTTAATTTTATTATTGAAACAATTCAGTCAATTTTAATTTAAACGACTATAAATTTAGCGAACTAAAGGGCGGCAGACAAATTCTTGAGAGGTAGCAGGAACAATGTTTCTAGAAAAATTAAAATCAGGAAGCAGCGCTAAGCACTTTACTAGAATTTCTCAAAGAAGTTTTCTTAAGTCTGCTAAAATATTCTTGTGAAACACCTAAATAATTAGCCAAAATATGTTGGGGAACTCTTTGGTTAATATTTGGATAGGTATTATTTAAATCATTATAACGCTCAAAAACATCTTTTGTATGACTATCAATGATATAGTTCATTAATTCTTTTACATGTACTTCATGTACAAAGCGCTCAAATTTTTCCCCTTTTTTTAAGACATTAAAAATATAGTCAATTGCAACAAATGGAATTTCTATAATTATACAATCTTCCATACACACTACACTTGATTTGGCAATATAATTATTGTAAAAAGAAAAGCCAGTAAAGGTGGTATTTTCAATTCTAAAATTGATTGTCTTCTCATTATCTTCAGTAGTCATCACAAAGCTCCGAATGATCCCCTCGAGTATAAAAAATATACTCGTGTTTTTATCATTATAGTTAATTACAATATCCTTCCGGTTATAATTATTGATGGAACATAGGTTATTAAATTTATTCAATTCTTCATCTGTAAAATCAATATATTTTAACAAATAAGCATTTAAGTTAAAAAATTTTTTAGGCATTGCTTTAATAAATTATAAAAAAATATTTAGCAAATTTAAAACTTATTAACTGGTTATCGTTGATTAAATAAATTATTCAAGTAATTATGGTAATAATATATTCTTTAAATTAAATGTTCTTAACTCATAGTATAGTGTGAAAATATTTTAGAATTAAATACTTTAGTGATAAATAATCTAAAAAGACCTTACTGCTCTAACAGCACAAGTGGTGGTGGTAAAATGATTATTTACTGTACCTGCTTCACTATTATAAAAACTCACATACCATGCATATTTACCTGGAAATTGTGGTTCATTTTCTGGTTGCTTTGTTGAACTCCAATACCAATCTTGGGTAAAGCCCCCAATTGCTATTCTATTTAAGCATAGTTTTGATAATTCATCTCTACTAGGTAAATACCAATCAGAATAGCCTCCTTGAACTAAATCATAACATAATCTAGCTGCAAGTCCAGCTGTAGCATCTCCTGCGACTATATCAATCGTGTTTTGATTACCCGCTCCAATTGCAATGGCTGCAGCACCAGAAAATGGTATTTCACCGCTAGTCCATCTAGCAGCAGAACTTAAATTAGCTATAGTGGCAATTAAACCATGTGTTACATTTGCATCATATCCAGGATCACTTGGTTGTAAAATATAAGCTATTTTACCACCTTGATAAGCTACCCCTACTGATAAAGGAGCAGCAGTAGCCCCACCTGTGATATTTGTCCAAGCTGAGCCTGAGTACACCTCTAATTCGCCTGCTCCTAATGCGCAGTTTTTACACCAAATGATTAGACCTGCAACGGGTGAACTGATAGCATCTCTTTGAGCAGCAGTCATTCTTGGAGGTAAAAAGCCTTTAGAAGTTGAGCTAACTTCCAATGCTGCAGAACTTATAGTAGCAGATGAAGTTCCAACTGCTACGGAAGATGAAAAAGATTTTATACCTGCAAGTGTTTGAGCACTAGTAGTAACAATTCCTCCATTGGTACCATCTGCTGGGGCCAAACTCAATACACCTGAACTGATACTAGCACCATTGGCAGTAGATGTTTCGCTAATGGTGCCAACATTGGCTACAGAACCCGTTGCACCGGTTGCTCCTATTAATCCTTGAATACCTTGAGCGCCCGTTGCGCCCGTTGCGCCCGTTGCGCCTGTTAATCCTGTCAATCCTGTCAATCCTTGAATACCCTGTGGACCCGCTGCACCAGTTGAACCAGTTAGACCTTGAATACCTTGTAGACCCGAAGCACCTGTTGCACCAGCTACGCCATTAGCACCTGTTAACCCTTGAATACCCTGTATACCAGCTGGCCCCCTTGCACCATCTGCACCATTAGCACCCGGTAACCCTTGAATACCCTGTGGTCCCACTGGACCTGTTGCTCCATCTGCTCCATTGGCACCTTGCAACCCCTGAATACCTTGCGGACCTGCAGGACCTATTGGACCTGTTGAAGCAGCAGCAGCTACAAAAGCCGTCGTTGCAATTTGTGTTGTATTCGTTCCTAGACTAGCAGTAGGTGCCGTGGGAACTCCTGTCAAAACAGGTGAAGCAGCTAGAGTAGTGACATTTCCATTACTGGTTACAGCTCCCGTTAAATTTGCATTCGTCTTAACAGTAGCTGCACTACCTGCTGCAAATGCATAAGGTACACTCACCAACTGTACTGTTCCTATGTCTATATAATTATTATTAGAAGCTGGATCTAGTTCTACTTGCAAAAATTTATCTCCAACTATCCAGTTGATTCCACCCAAAGTACCAGTAGCACTACTAGCACCAGCACTTCCAATCTGCACTGAAAAAAGTCCACCTAGATTCGTAGTAATCTGTCTGATTTCTGAATACACGACTGCTCCCGAAGGCAAAAAATTATGTATCGACAAACGAAGTTTCATCGTCTGATTAGGCAAAGGATTACCTACTGAATTTCTTGCTACCCCTTGGTAGTTGAGTAAATTTGGCGCCTGAGCAAAACTTGAAAACCTCAGTGTTAGGAGTATTATGATTATAAGGGCGTTGGATTTTCGTACGGATTTTAAATGCATTGTTTAGAAGTTTAGGCGAGTATGAATTTTATTAATTCTTTTTAATTCAAGTTTAGATGAGCGGTAATTTTATTGTTTCTTTTAATTTCGGGTGTAGATGAGCGTTATTTTAAATGGTTCTTTTAAATTCGAGTTAGATGAGAATAATTATTACTTGCTTTTTTAAATTCGGGTTTAGAAGTTTAGACTAAACACCATTCACCATTAACCATTGAGCATTCACACCCCTTAATTAATTTTTAAAATTTTATACGCTCCCTTTTTTATTAGTCTGCCTGTTACTGGATGGGTATGGCGGATATTTAAAAAATATTGCCCTGCTTTTAGACCACTTAGGTTCCAGTTTTCTAATGCGCCCATACCATTGTATACTACTACCTTCTCTTTTAATTTAGTTCCCTTTTCATCCAACAACTCTATTAAGTCATTACCCTTACTAGCATGAAGAATATTGATATACAATTCATTTCTTATCGGATTAGGATATACCCTTACTTCATTAGTTAAAAAAGAAGCGACCAAATTCGTTTCCGTTTGATTTTCAACATTGTATTGTAATAACCCATTGGTAAAAACATAATGATCACTATTATCCATGATATTAGTGGCGGCAGATTCGCCTACACTCCACTCAATACTGTAATTGCCTTTAGTAATCTGATTACCTGCTATGTTAATGGCATAAGGTGCCGTCAGTTGGGCTGAGACTGCACTAACACAAAGTATGGAAGTAAAAAAGAGTAGTAAAAACTGGTTAGAAAATATTTTAGGTAGCGGCATTCTTCTTCTTTGTGGTAATTATGGCACAAAGAAAATAATGATACACAAGAAATGATGTTGACATATGTCAATAAACATTTTTTTTGAAATTTATTGACATATGTCAATGGTAGGAATTTGGGATACCGGTTACAATTTTTTAACTGGGGTAAAATGAACGTGGTTTATCTTTAGTTTTGAAGCATTTTAAATTTCGTCTCAAAGAGAATCTTACTTGTTAAAAACCTACGTATGGTTTGAGGTAAAAAAAATAGTTGAGGTCTAAACCCCAACTATTTTACAATTTCACTTTGTATAAGAGTAGCTTTAAAATTTATAGTTGATTTGATTCAATTAACTTTCATTTCAAAGACTAACTGATTGTCCAAGTCTCATTACCTCTGAGTAATTTATCCAAATCACCCTTTCCTTTTTTAGCAATGATATCGTCTATTTGCATAGCCATACCATCTTCATAACAAGCACGGTCAGTTTCATAAAACACGCCAAAAGGTCTTGGTAAATGTCCTGCTAATTTTGGATCATCAAACATGCGAACCAATATTTGTGCTTTGTAAAAATCTTTATCATCATGAATCCAAAGATCATCTGCACTAGCGCCCCCTTCTCCCAACTCAACGATCACTGGTTTAAATCCGTCTAATTTAATTCCTTTATTTTGAGTGGCTCCAAATATCAATGGCTTGCCTTGCTCTAAAAATAACACTTCTTCTGGCTTAGACCCTTTTTCAGTAAACACCTCAAAAGCTCCATCGTTAAAGATGTTACAGTTTTGATATATCTCCAAGAAGGACGCCCCTTTATGAGCCTGAGCACGCAACAACATCGCTTGCAAATGTTTTGGATCCCTATCCATTGTTCTTGCTATAAAACTTGCATCTGCACCCATCGCCAATGCCAATGGATTAAATGGATGATCTATACTTCCAAAAGGAGTCGACTTAGTAATTTTATTTTCTTCAGAGGTAGGTGAATATTGTCCTTTCGTTAATCCATAAATCTGGTTATTAAACAATAAAACATTTACATCAAAATTTCTACGCAATAAATGAATGGTATGGTTACCACCAATACTTAAACCATCTCCATCTCCCGTTACAATCCAAATACTCAACTCAGGACGAGCAGCTTTTAAACCACTTGCCACTGCAGTTGCTCTTCCATGAATACTGTGCATACCATAAGTATTCATATAATAGGGGAAACGGCTACTACAACCAATTCCAGAAACAATTACAATATTTTCTTTTGGAATACCCAATGTAGGCATCACCTTTTGAACCTGCGCCAAAATTGAATAATCACCGCAACCAGGGCACCAACGTACCTCTTGGTCAGTTACAAAATCTTTAGAAGTTAATGCCTGTGCTGGAATAGCGGTTGCTGTTTCACTCATATGACTTATTTTTAAAAAGTAAAGTTAACAAAAATAAATATCCGATTGACTAGCTAAAAAGTTATTGTAAAAATAAGGCCTCTAGCCTACAATTACCTATTATAATTCACACAGTTTAGGTATAGAATACCTTTTTTACAATAAAATGGATACTTTTTAACTATATACTCTCGTAGAAAGAATCGAACTCTATAGATTATAAACACATAAGATAGGAGAAGACTATTTACAATTATTCAAAAAATCCTTAATACCAGCCACTATTTTATCAACCGCCTGCTGTTGAAATAATGGATCGAGTATTTTCATTTCTTCTTCGGGGTTGCTCAAAAATAAACCTTCCACTAAAGCATTCGGATATTCGATTGGACTATTCAGCATAAAATTAAAAGAACCTGTATTCCCATATTCCTTTAAGCCTAATTCGAGCATTCGTTTATAAATAGATTCACTTAAATTTCTAAAACCAATATAACGGTAATAGGTACTCGTTCCTCCAACACGAATAGGGTCTTCGGATGAGTTTAAATGAAAACTGATTAAAAGGTCGGGCACAGTATCTCTATAAAAAAGGATACGTTCTTTATTGTCAAAAAATTGTTCTTTCTTCCTTGTCATGATTACACGAGCACCTTCTGCTTCAAGTGCCTTTTGTAATTTTAAAGATACTGCTAAGGTCAATTCTTTTTCGGAAATCCCTGTTGGTCCTACTGCACCCATATTGGTTCCACCATGCCCCGCATCAACCGCAATCCTAAGATTACTCAAGGATAAATTTTCAGGCTGGTGTTTTACTTTTATCATCAAAGAATTTCCTACATAATAAATTTGATGTCCCCAATGCTGTGCATGTTTTAATTCAATAGTAATGCGAAATAGATCGTCCTCCTTTTGTTCGTAATAAACATTTTTAATTTCTTTTACTGTCTCCAGCTGGGTAATCCAATTGGTATTATTAGTAGCACCAAAAACATCTACTACTATCAGGGATGGATTCACTAATTGAAAGGATTGATAAGGCAGGCGTTGAAACAAGCCTAGTTTTACATAATCATACCTATCATCTGCATAAACCATCCATTTATCGGTAAGCGATGATGGCGGGAAAGTTCCTTTGGGCAACCATTCTACTAATTCATCAGGGATATAAGCCGTTCGTGTTTTAGTTAAAGCAACCTTATAATGAGTACCCACTTTGCCTATAATTTTTAAAACAATATTGCTATCGATATAGCCAATTTTTGCTCCCCCCAATCTATCTTCTCCCAATCCATATTCTAAATGTGCTAATCTACCTTTGGTAATTACCATATCGGGTGATACAGAAGAAAGAATGGAAAAATTAGCCGCTGTTAGTTTGGTAATACTTTCACCACTACTATCGGTGATGGTTACCGGTATGTTCATTAAGGAAAAACTATCCAAAGCTTTCACCTCATAATTTCCCTGATATATTCCCGGCATACTATTGGTGTTTGACAAGGGCAATTCATACAAAGGAGTATTGTCCATTACTTTAACCACACAATTACTAAGCGCTTTTACACGAAACTGGATATTATCGCCAGGCTTTAAAATTAAATTGCCTTCTGGAAAAGTTTTGATACTTTCTATTGCAAGTGTTGAAACCGGTTCAGGTAATTTGGGTATCGAATAATTGTAAATTATTTTTTTAGTTGCGGATTTACTCCCTGCAGTTGCTAAAATATTAATAGCTGTTTGACCAGGCTGGAGATTTAACTCATAAGCAAATGCACCGGTTGGATATACCCTAATCGTTTTATCATTGATCGTTAACACACAGTTTTTGCAGGTAGAGCCAATGATAAATTGTCTAGAAGAACTAATGTTAAGCGTAGACCTGTAGGGATTAGTAAGACGAATAAAGGGTTTTACTTCGGACTGAGAAAAGATCGATCCACAGCAAGCCATTAAAATAATGGTATAAATAAATTTCATTTTTGTAAGATAATTTATTTCTGCGAATCGTCAGTGACTCACCGGAATAATGGATATGAATTTAATTTTTACCAAGGATATTTATTGGCTGCAATTAAATGATCAGCAATTCTTCTACGTGCATCTTTGCAGTTGAAGGGAGTTGACTTTGTAAAACGCTTCAGTCCAAGTAACATCATTCTAAGCTCATCTCCTTCAGCAAAACTATTGATTGCTTCTTTTCCTGCTTTATTTACTTTATCAATCGCCTCATTCAAACAACAATTCATGATATCTATTTGAATCCTGCTGGCCGATTCACCTTGTTTTTCAACCATTTTGATAATACGTAAAAGCGTACTTTCAGCAACAAAAGTTTCAATAGCCATGTCTGCTATATTCATTAATATTTCTTGTTCATCTGAAATTTTCATCATCAATTTTTGAACAGCAGCACCTGCCACCATCAAAATACTTTTCTTCATATTTACGATTGACTTTCTTTCAGTAGCAAAAGGGCCATCATCTTCATTTCCAAAATCAGGTATACTCATTAATTCTTTAGAAACCGCCATGGCAGGCCCCATCAAGTCAAGCTTTCCTTTCATTGCCCTTTTCAAAATCATATCTACTGTTAGCAAACGATTGATCTCGTTAGTGCCTTCATAGATTCGATTTATTCTGCTATCGCGATAAGCTCTACTTATATTATACTCATCACTAAAACCATTACCTCCAAAAACTTGTACGCCTTCATCTACTACAAAATCTAATACTTCGCTACCATGCACTTTTAAAATTGCACATTCTACTGCATATTCTTCTGCAGCACCTAGTAAAGCTTCATTAAATGGTTTACCTGCATTAGCAAGGTCAGTCTCTTTATCATCTACCCATTTGCTAGTGCGATACAAAGCGCTTTCACCTGCAAAAATTCTTATCCCTGCTTCAGCTAATTTATATTTGATAGCACCGAAATTAGCGATGGCTGTTTTAAATTGCTCCCTTGTTTTAGCATATTCGATAGTAGTATTTAATGCCATCTTAGAGCCACCTAATGCAGCAGCACAAAGTTTTAATCTGCCAATATTTAAAATGTTGAAGGCAATAATATGCCCCTTCCCTATCTCGCCTAATAAATTTTCAACGGGCACCTTACAATCTTGGAAATACAATTGAACAGTTGAAGACCCCTTGATGCCCATCTTGTGCTCTTCGGGACCTTGAGTAAATCCTTCGAAACCGCGCTCGATAATAAATGCTGAAAATTTATCGCCATCTATTTTAGCAAACACAGTATATACATCTGCAAAACCTCCGTTGGTTATCCAACATTTTTGACCATTTAAAATATAATGTTTACCATCAGCAGAAAGAACAGCAGAAGTTTTTGCTCCCAATGCATCACTACCACTATTAGGTTCGGTTAATCCGTATGCACCCTTCCATTCTCCACTCGCAAGTTTGGGTATATATTTTTGCTTTTGCTCATCCGTACCAAAATATAAAATGGGTAATGTTCCAATTCCTGTATGCGCTGAGATAGCCACGCTAAATGAAAAGCCTCCACCGAGTCCTTCATTTACAATAGTAGAAGTAATAAAATCTTTTCCTAAACCACCTAAGGCCTCAGGCACAGAAGCCCCTAATAGCCCCTGCTCTCCTGCTTTTAAAACTAAGGAGGGCATCAATCCTGATTCTAGCTGGTCAATTCTATTGGCTATCGGAAGCACTTCTGTTGCCAGAAACTGCAAACACATTTCTTTCACCATCAACTGTTCTTCATTAAAATCTTCTGGTGAAAAACTTTCTATAGCATTACTTTCTTTGATTAACCATTCACCCCCTTTAATGGATGAAGAAGTTGGAGTAGATGTATTCATATATTAATTTCCTCCTCAAACATTTCAAAAATTTGTATGATGGGAGATTTTTTTTACAGATTATCTAAAAATATTTTTTCGTAATTATTTTATAATAATTTAAACATTGATCCAATTTCAAAAGCTGTAATTCTCTATAAAATAAATTTATAGTGTACCGGAGTTTGCCAAATTATCATATACTTTCTGAAGTACTTCTTTCGCTATTTCTATTTGTCCATTCGTAACGCCTTCCAACGCTTCATTCAAAGTTTGATTGGCCAAATCCATTGCTTTATCTTGTAATTGATTGGCTTGCTGAGTAAGAAAAATACGATTGATTCTTCTATCCTCTTTATTGGCTACCCTCGTTACCAATTGCAACTTTTCTAAATTATCTACCAAACGAGTAATACTTGGTTTATCCCTAAAAGTAGCATCACACAATTGCTGCTGACTTAAACCATCTTGTTTCCATAAATGATACAACACGCTCCACTGCTCAATGGTAATATCTACTCCAGCTTGCTTGAAATTTTTCTGCAGCCGACGAGAGATAGCCGTACTCGCTTTTCCAGTGATGAAACTGTATAACTCCCCGCGTTTAAATTGGTTCTTAGGCATATAGTTGTTTAAACAACTATATAAAGGTAATGATTCATTTGGAAATTTTCCAACTATTTTTACCACTAGTTTACACCAACTTTAGATCACGGTTGGCATAGTTATTTTTTAATGTTATTATTGTCTTTTTGAAACAGCATTGCCCTACCCTACAGTAGCATTTTATGATACAAATTATATTGATTATTTCTTTTTTACTGCTATTGAGCTACTCGGCATTACTGGTTTATTATAGAAAAAGCTGGGGAAGTATACCCGACTTTACAGCGGATGTACAATCAAAATTAAACACGCAAATTTCCATCATTATACCGGCTCGAAACGAAGAAGAAAATATAGGCCACTGTCTACAGTCAATTATTGAACAAAGCTACCCGAAACATTTGTTTGAAGTATTGGTAGTTGATGATCATTCTACCGATAACACTGCGGCAATCATTCAAAGTTTTGCGGCACATAATGTAAAACTGATTTCATTAAAAGACTATTTATCAGCCAATGAAATTAATTCTTACAAAAAGAAGGCAATTGAAATTTCGATTCAGCAATCCAATGGGGAATTGATAGTTACTTCAGATGCAGACTGCATTTTTCCTAAAAATTGGCTTACTACTATTGCTTCTTTTTATGAAAGTAAAAGACCTGCCTTTATAGTAATGCCTGTATTCATTAGTTATGGAAAAAAAATGATTGAAGTTTTTCAATCCCTTGATTTTATGACCTTACAAGGAATTACGGGTGCATCTGTTCACAAGAAATTTCATAGCATGTGCAATGGCGCTAATCTTGCCTATACCAAAGCAGCCTTTACGGCGGTCAATGGATTTAAGGGTATTGATAATATAGCCAGTGGAGATGATATGTTATTAATGCATAAAATTTATAATCGATTTCCGAACAATATTGAATATTTAAAAAGCCAGGAGGTAATTGTAAAAACTAATCCGGTAAGTACGATACAACAATTTTTTAACCAAAGAATTCGTTGGGCGAGTAAGGCAGATCAATTTGATGACAAAAGAATTTTTGTAGTACTAATCATAGTGTATTTTTTAAATGTACTGATGATGATATTACCCATCATAGCGATACTATGCAATTGCTCGGTAACCCTATTCAATACTCAGGTACCGATATTTAATCTTTATGCCTGCTTACTCTTAACTAAAACTATTTTCGAACTATTTTTTCTTTATCCAGTGGCAAAGTTTTTCAATCAAACTAAATTACTTTGGTGGTTTCCAATGGCTCAACCTTTTCATATAGTGTACACAGTGATTGCGGGATGGCTCGGCAAATTTGGAAAATATACCTGGAAAGAAAGGTCTGTTAAATAATATTATCGATACAATAAAAAATGTCCGACCAATCCTTTTCTTTTTCTAACCAGACTTGGAAACGCCTAAAAAAAAACACAGGCGCCCTAATTGGTTTGGGCATTATTGCAGTGGCAAGTTTCGTTGCTTTATTTGGATACTTTTTGGCTCCCGATGGTACACCCAATGCAGATTTGCAAACAGTAGAGATACAGGCTAAAAGTCCAGGCTATCAACAACTGTTTTTAAAAATAGAGGATAAAAAATTGAACAGTAGCAGCTGGTTAAATCAATTGCTCAATGGCAAAGCCTCTACCTTTCGTTATATACCTATCAGTAATTATTCTATTGAAAAAGATACCCTTCGTGTCAATAAATTTATAGACGAAGACACTTCAATCGTTCAGTATTATTCTATTAACCAGCTTACCCAACATCAACCCAATTTATTAGTTTCCAAATACCTAGTGACGAAAACTTATTGGTTAGGAACGGATAAATTTGGAAGAGATATTGCAAGCCGACTAATCATTGGTACGCGGGTAAGTTTAGGGGTTGGACTCATTGCAGTATTCATTTCACTCACGCTAGGTATTTTTTTGGGATCAATGGCTGGATACTATCGTGGACGAATAGACGCAGTTATTCTTTGGTTAATCAATGTTACTTGGAGCATTCCAACCTTGTTGCTAGTATTTGCAATAACGATGGCAATAGGGAAAGGTTTTTGGCAAATATTTTTTGCCGTTGGTTTAACGATGTGGGTAAATGTAGCTCGTTTAATTCGAGGTCAAGTGATTGCATTAAAAGAATTAGAATATGTACAAGCGGCCAAGGCACTAGGTTTTACAGATAGCAGAATCATTGTTCGCCACATACTTCCCAATAGTATAGGACCAGTATTAGTCATTGGAGCCAGCAACTTTGCAACAGCAATTATGATTGAAGCGGGCTTAAGTTTTTTAGGAATTGGGGTACAGCCACCACAACCAAGTTGGGGATTAATGATCAAAGAAAATTATAATTTTATTATTACGCATCAACCGATGTTGGCCATTATTCCAGGGATAGCCATCATGCTGCTAGTGCTTGCATTTAATTTGCTAGGTAATGGATTGAGGGATGCTGTTGACGTTAGAGATGCCCACTAAAAAAAATTAAGCTGCATTCGCAAATCAATTTTTCAATCCATATTTATTGTGCAGGCGCTACTTGTACATTTCTAGAAAATCCTTCTTCTAAAGAGATAAAAGTTTCCGTTCTATCAATTCCTTTAATTTTCTGAAGTTCATCATGAAGCACAAAGCGTAATTCAGCGATGTCTTTACAAACAATTTCTATAAACATGCTATAGTTACCCGTGATATAATTCAATCGTACAATTTCAGGTATAGCCATTAGTTCCTTGGCCACCGAATCATACAAAGAACTTTTTTCGAGATAAATACCGACAAAAGCCGTAATATCGTACCCTAATTGTCGAAGGTCCACATTTAATCGGGTCCCTTTTACGATGTTTAATTCCTGTAGTTTTTTGATACGAACATGAATAGTACCGCCGCTTACAAATAATTTTTTGCCTAGCTCTGCATAGGAGATTTCAGCAGTTTCCATCATTTCATGGATAATCTGGAGGTCCAGTTTATCAAGATTCAATTTTGAAGCCATATAGTCAAGCAATTTTAATATTATTTCAAATATAGACATATTTATTTGATAAATATCTATATTTAAGAAATATTTCATAAATTATTTTCAACATAAAGGCTTTTTATGTAGATTTGCATCATCAACGCTCAGAATCATTGATTCTATACTGTGGGGTGATGAAATTTTTGGCAGACATGCCCCCTTGTCTCGGGGGTGGAGATCACAGGATAAATATAGCATAGAGCCGAACCGGTAGCAATACTGGTCCGACCAGGGTAGACCACTCACTTTGTGCTACAACTAACTGCTCCGTGGAGGTTCGATCCCTCCCCCTACAGCAACGAA
>CANCRO010000006.1 GCA_947380605.1 Chitinophagaceae bacterium | reverse complement strand
TGTTGAAGTAGGTCAAAATGGAATTTTTGATCAAAGGAATACTCCCCTTCGTTTCAGAAATTTTCTGACCCTATCGACTAATGAAAAGTTTGAGGGGAAGATTTCTACAATAGATAATAATTTTTTTGTATCTAAAATCAAGAAAGTTTACTTTAATAAAACCGGTTTATACAAGGGTCCAACAACTTTTTATGCTTCTTATGACTTTTAGAGTAAAAGGGTTTCAAACTAGTGTAAAGTCTTGCTATAAAAAAATCCTCCCTTATTTCACCTTACCCCAACAAAAAATGCAAACAATTGAAAACCAACTGTTTGCATTAATAAGTGGCGGAGAGTTAGGGATTCGAACCCCAGGACCTGTTACAGTCAACAGTTTTCAAGACTGCCGCAATCGACCGCTCTGCCAACTCTCCGGCGCAAAAGTACGGGTTGAATTTTTTTAAGCCAAAATATTTACAAATTTATTTGTTCAATATCCTTGTCTTTTACAACTACTAAATCCTTTAAGTCAACAGTGATGGGCATTACACCGACTTGAAGCACACATTTTTTTCCTCTAATTTCTTTTACAATACCTACTTGGCGGTTCTGTTTCATCCTTACTTTATTGCCAATTTGGATTTCTCCTCCTATTTCTATGAATTTTTCATTACCTTTTTTAGACTGTTTCTCCTTTACCATCCTCTCTTTTTGATTAAATAAGAGGGCATGTATCATTTTCACCACCTTGTCTTTATCCTCCGTTTTGCGCCATTCGATGACCATGGATTTTAATCTTCTTTCCATGTCTTTCACATAAGACAATTTATCTTCTGTAATTAAATGCTGGTATTTTAAGCGTTCAACTTCTTGTAAATGCTTTTCCTTGTCCATTACCTGCTGCATTTCCTTTTTTAGCCGCTCATTTTCTTTCAATAAGTTAACTAATTCCTTCTTTTCCTTATCAATTTTTTGAAGATCTTGCTCCGTGCGGTTCAATAATTTGTCCAATGTAAAATGATCTTCATCTACTAGCGTCCTAGCCTTTTCAATTAATCTTTTTTCTAATCCAATTCGCTCAGCAATAGAAAAAGTATAGGAACTACCAGGCTTTCCTACCACCAAATTATAAAGCGGCAATAAATTCTTCTCATCAAATTGCATTGCTCCATTTATAATTCCTGCAACTTTATTAGCCATTACCTTTAAATTCAAATAATGGGTAGTCACAATACCAAAGGAATGTTTGTGAGCTAATTCTTCCATAATCACTTCTGCAAAAGCACCTCCTAAGTTAGGATCACTCCCACTTCCCAACTCATCAATGAAAAACAAAGTTTTACCATTGGCATTTTCCATAAAGTGTTTCATGTTCTTCAAATGAGAAGAATAGGTACTCAATTCAAATTCTAAGCTTTGAGTATCTCCAATATGAATCATGATTTGTTTAAAAATTCCCATCTCACTATCTGGATGCACAGGAACTAGTAAACCACTTTGTAACATCAATTGTAAAAGACCTACCGTTTTTAATGTAACGGTTTTACCACCAGCATTCGGACCACTAATGACCAAAATTCTATTCTTATCATGTAAGGTAAGATTGATTGGTATGGTAGGCTTTTCATTGGTCTTATTATAAATTAATAATAAAGGATGATATGCCTGAATTAAATGAATATGCGCTTTGTCATGCACTTTGGGGTAATTTCCTCCCAACTGAATAGCCCATTTGGCTTTGGCATTAATAAAATCATAAGTGCCCGCTATTTCATAATATGTTTTTAACAGTGGTGCATAAGCGCTTAGGTGATGGGTTAACTGACGAAGAATTTTATAGACTTCTTTTCTTTCTTCGTTTTCAAGTGAAAAAATATCATTGTTTAGTTGGGTAGTTTCTTCGGGCTCAATAAAAGTTGTTTTTCTACTATCACTTTCACCATGTAAAATCCCTTTTATCATTCGCTTTTGCTCGGCAAAAACAGCTAACACCCTTCTGCCGTTGATAAAACTTTCTTCAATATCTGCAAGGTATCCAAGCTTATTTAACTTGGTAATCATTTTGTCAAAAATTCGTCTTAACTCATTTCTTTTTTTGAAAAGATTCATTCGTATTCCAGCCAAATCCTCACTAGCACTATCTTTAACATTTCCTGACTCATCTAGAATCTCGTCAATTAATACTGTAATTACTTTTTCAAAATAGGTGTTTTCAATTACTCTAGAAAGCGCAGGGTAAGCAATCCTTCTTTCATTATCAAACCATCTAAAAATACTTCCTGTATTTTCTGTAAGCCTTCGGATATGTAAAAATTGTTCGCCACTTAGTACAGCTCCAGCTATACCTAATAGCTTTAATTCTTTGGAAATATTCAGTGTAAAATCATTAGGAAAATAAAGTCCTGTTTGCAGTAGTAACTTATATTCATAACTCTGGCCTAATTCTAGATCAATAAATTCTTTTTTAGTATGGATTCGTAAATTAGTCGCTTTGTCTTTGGCATATTCGGATTTGCAGAATTCAGCCAATAAGGTCTTCACCTTTTCGTATTCTAACTGTTGTAATGCTGATTCTGGAAAAAATTTCATAAATACTTTTACTCCAATCCAATGAGAATTTAAGTTTGTAAAATTAAGGAATTACCCTTCCTTACAATACTTCTACGCGTAGATTTTTAGTATTTACTTTAAAAGGTATTAAATCATAGATTCAAATGAATCGATGGATACAAGACTGATTATCCAATTAGTTTTTTGGTTTAAAACTTTTGTTCAATGATTTGCAGTTCATCCCATGGAGTAGTTCCATCTTTTTCCCTTTTAAATTCATATTGATCAGTAGTCAGAATTACCATCTCTGCAGTGGTATATATTTTGCACCCTTCCATTAAATGACCTCCTATAGTTTTGCCCGTACTATCACTGATACTAATATGTAAATGGGAGCCATTGACTGAAACTGTCCCTGTCAAGCTGACAATTTCAAAATGACCTTTATCAGTACTGCTATCAGGCTGGTTAGCAAAACGAATATTGTAATGAGTAAGACTGCCAACACAAGTGCTAATCCATCCAGCTTTGATATTTTTTTGCACTACCAATTGTTGAATGCTCTCTTTTAAATCTTGACCAGGTTTTAATCGAATCGCATAAGAACTGATATTAGGCATGGTATGGTTTGATTTACAGGATAAAAAAAATAAAAGAAAGGTCATTACAAATAATAGCCAATGTATATTTGTTTGAATTTTAGTTGGTTTTGAATGAGTCGGTTTAGAGTAAACTGTTAAATTTTCAAATATTGTAGACATAATCAAGGGAGCATTTTAAATCAATGTTAAATTGGATAAATAGTAGGTATTTTTATAAACCTTTGGAGTATTTAATTGTTTTATTGTCTAAGCTAATTAATTTTAAACAAATATTTTTGAATTGGATTAACTTAATCTTATCAAATTGTTTTTTTAAATTAGAATATTCATATGGGTTGGTCTAGATTAATTAATTTGGAACATCCTTAAAAAAATTATAAAATGAAATCATTTATTATCATCATTTGTTCTTTGTATGGTCAATTTTGTTTGGCACAGGCAAAGCCAATTATTAAATCTAAAACTATGACTGAAAAGGCGACAGTAGAAACAGCAACTTTTGGAACAGGATGCTTTTGGTGTACCGAGGCTGTTTTTCAACAATTAGAAGGTGTTGTAAAGGTAACGAGTGGCTACAGTGGCGGCACTGTTGAATCCCCTACCTATAAACAAGTTTGTACGGGTACAACCGGACATGCTGAGTGCTTAAAAATTGAGTATGATCCTTCAAAAATTACTTTCGATGAGTTATTAGAAGTTTTTTGGCAAGTACATGACCCTACTACACTTAACCGACAAGGTAATGATATCGGTACTCAATATCGTAGTGTTGTATTTTATCATGATGCCATTCAAAAATCAAAAGTCCAGAAATACGCAACAGCGCTCAACAGTTCTGGCGCTTTTGCAAATCCTATTGTTACCAAATTAGAGCCTTTTGTAAAATTTTATCCCGCTGAAAACTATCATCAAAATTATTTCAATTTAAATGGCAACGAAAGTTATTGTCAATTTGTAATTAAACCTAAGGTTGAAAAATTTGAAAAAGTTTTTAAAAACAAATTGAAGAAGCATTAAAATATTCTCAATGCTAGAATGATACAGTGCTATAAGTTTTAAAATCATTTTTTAACAACTTTTCTTAACTCTAACAAGTTTAGGCTATTGGGATAAAAAGATTGAATATTTTTATGCACTAGATGTATGGCCATATCATACCATAAAGGAACTATGGGGGCATCTTTTATAATTAGTTGATCCATTTTTCTATATAATTGATAGCGAATAGAATCATTTCTTTCTCCAATTGCTTTTTCATACAATTGATTATATTCGGCATTATTATATCTTGTATAATTAGGGGGAGCTGGATTTTTTCCATAAAAAACACTCAAATAATTTTCCGCATCAGGGTAGTCAGCTATCCAGCTTCCTCTAAAAAATAAAGCCTGTGATTTCGCAGTCTGTTCTAACAAAATACTTTTTTGCACTACTTCCACTTGAATAGGTATACCAATAAGATTAAGTTCATTGGAAATGTATCCTGCTAGATCTGCATAAATAGGTATGGTTAATAATTTAATAGTAGGTAAATTGTTTCCTCCTGGAAATCCCGCTTCCACTAATAGTTCTCTAGCTTTATCAGGATCATAATGATACCCCTTAACTGCAGATGAATCAAATGAGGGCATTCCTAAAGGAATAAATCCACTGTTAGCCGCAGTCCCTATTGAATTTCGCAGGTACAACATCATTTTTTTTCTGTCGAAACCATAATTAATCGCTTGTCTAATTTTTTGCGATATCAAGGTAGATTTTTTTACCAATACATTATTTATATCTACCAATATTCCTAGGTATTCAATATTGAGATAGGAATGTTTTTGTAGTACCAACCTACCCTCCCATTCTTTTTTAAGATTGCCTGTCTTGGTAAGTATCTCGTCTTTAAAATTGGCATCAATATCATTAATAAAATCTAGTCTTTTTTGTTGAAACTCAAGAAACTCAGTGGCCTTACTATCGAAAAAACTTATTTTAACACCATCTAAATAAGGTAATTGATTCCCATTACTATCCTTTTCAAAATAATGTTCGTTCCTTTTTAGTAGTAGTGCTTGACCTTCAATCCAAGTGGTCATTTCAAAAGGCCCAGTACCAATAGGATGACTCCTAAAATCATTTCCGTAATAGTCGATCGCCTCCTTGGGTACAATAGAACAATATTGCATACTTAAAATACCTAATATTGGTTGAAACGGTCTAATTAATTTAAGCTGGAAAGTTGAATCATTGATTGCCTTAAAGCCTCCCTTTGGATCAATTCGGTTATTAAAAATCCATGCACCTGGACTAGCAATAGTTACATCCATTATTCTTTGTAAACTATAAACCACATCATTTGCATTCATCAATCTACCCTTCCCATTTTTAAATAAGGGGTTATCATGAAAATATACATCTGTTCTTAAATGAAAAGTAAATTCAAGTTGGTCCTTTGATAATTCCCAACTTTTAGCCAAAGATGGTTTTAATTGCAAATGATCATCTACTTCCACCAATGTATTGTACAATTGATGAATAACCCACATGATAGATTGATTTTTAGCAAAGGCTGGATCTAAACTAGCAATACCACTTTGCTCATTGTAGTGAAATATTTTTTTATCCTGATGTGAGTGATTTGAACAAGAAAATAATATTAAAATAATAATTAATAATACAAATGATAAATGAAAATTAAATATGGATGGTTTAAATTTCATCTTCCTAAAATAATTAAAAATATTTTTTAAGTAAAGCCGTTACAAAAGCATCAATTTAGATAGCGATTAATCTAAAATTAAATAAGATTAACCAAATATTTGCTCTTTGATTCCAATTTTAATTAAGTTTATGCAATGAAATGGAATAACTTATACCCGTTGGCATTTATAATGATGTTAACTTCTACTGTAAGGGTTGTTAATGCCCAACTGTTAACTAATAAAATCATGAATACACATTCCGATTCCTTGCGTGGACAATATGGTCCAGGAAGAGATTGGTTGGATGTTACAAATTATGACCTACATGTAAAGTTTTCTTTTAGTGATAGCTTTATTAGCGGTTATAACGACATCACTTTTAAAGTGCTTAAGAATGGGAAATATTTACAACTTGATCTTCAAGATCCTTTACTATTGGATAGTATTATTATTTATTCCAACTCATTCCCTGCAAAAAAAATTAGTAATAAATTGATCAGTAAGGATGGTAATGCCTATTTCGTAAGATCTGATTTATTTAAAACCCTTCCTATTTCTTCAGCTGCTATTCATTTGATAGCCTATTATCATGGTAAACCAATTATAGCTAATCGTCCCCCTTGGGATGGAGGTCTTATTATGAAAAAGGATAAAAATAATAATCCTTGGGTAAGTATAGCTTGTCAAGGATTAGGGGCTAGCGTTTGGTATCCTTGTAAGGATCATCAAAGTGATGAGCCAGATAAAGCTTCCATATGGGTTACTAGTCCTGATACCTTAATAACGGTAGCGAATGGACGATTAATTGGGGTTACCAATAACCATGATGGCACCAATACGGCTCATTGGTCTGTAAATTCTCCCATTAATAACTATACGCTTATACCGTCTATTGGAAAATATGTTCATTTCAGCGAAGTGTATAAAGGTGAAAAAGGTGATTTGGACATGGATTATTGGGTACTAGATTACAATGTAGAAAAAGCAAAAAAACACTTTACAGATGCCCCAAGAATGATGAAGGCATTTGAGTATTGGTTTGGTCCCTACCCATTTTATAAGGATGGATATAAATTGGTTGAATCATCCCATTTAGGTATGGAACACCAGAGTGCAGTTGCTTATGGTAACGGATATAAATTTGGATACTTAGGGAAGGACTTGAGCGGAACAGGCTGGGGATTAAAATGGGATTTTATAATTATTCATGAAAGTGGTCATGAGTGGTTTGGGAACAATATTACCACCAAGGATATAGCAGATATGTGGGTTCATGAAGGGTTTACCAATTATTCAGAAACATTATTTACTGAATTTTATTATGGAAAAGAGGCGGCTACAGCCTACATTGTAGGAATCAGAAAAAACATCCTTAATGATAAGCCTATCATTGGGCCATACAATGTTAACAAGGAAGGAAGTGGAGATATGTATCCTAAGGCAGCCAACATGATTCATACCATTCGACAAATTATTAATGATGACGGATTATTTAGAAAAATATTAAGAGGTCTTAATGCTACTTTTTATCATCAAACAGTAACTTCTATTCAGGTAGAGAATTATATTTCTAGTCAGTCGAAAATAAATTTTAGCAATGTATTTAATCAATATTTGAGAACCGTTCAAATACCTGTATTAGAATATAGAATAGAGAATAAAAAGCTGTACCATAGATTTACTAACTGTATTAAAGGCTTTGAGATGCCAATAAAGACAGTGGGATTAACCAGTCAGTGGATTAAACCTACCGAGAAATGGCAAGTCGCTAATTTAAGCTCTGCTGTTGATGGCATTTTTTCAGTAGATCCAAATTTTTATATTAAAACCAAAAAGGTAGATTAATTTAGCATCAAACAATCTTATGAGCCAAATTAGAAGGCAGAGTATTATTTCTTCATTGATGGTATATGTGGGATTTGCCCTAGGCTTTTTTAATACTTATCTATTTACTAAAGAAGGTGGTTTTACTAAGGAACAATATGGTCTTACTGGGATTTTTATAGCCTTAGCTAATTTAATGTTTTCATTTGCCAATTTAGGAATGCCTTCCTATATTTTTAAATTTTATCCTTACTATGAAGATAATTTAGATAAAAAGCGAAACGATATCCTAACCTGGGCTTTATTGGTTTCATTAATTGGTTTTTGTTTTGTAGTAATGGGGGGTATTTATTTTAAGGATTTGATCATCTTTAAATTTGGTAAAAACTCTCCAGAATTTGTTAATTATTATTACTGGATTTTTCCTTTTGGACTTGGACTAACTTTATATAGCATATTAGAAAGTTATGCATGGCAACAAAAGGAATCTATTTTTACTAATTTTCTTCGGGAAGTACTTTTTCGGGGACTTACAACCATCTTAATTATTTGCACTTTTATAGGTTGGCTAGGTAAGTTTGATTTATTCATTAAAATTTATTCATTTACTTACTTAATCACTGCCTTGGTTTTATTATTTTATCTAATCAAGAAAGGCAATCTTCATTTAACTTTTAAGGCAAGTATTGTAACTAAGAAGTATGCTAAAAAAATCCTAACCCTTGTTAAATTTATTTACGGAGGTACCTTGGTATATGCAGTAGCAGGTGTTTTCGATACCATTTTGTTAGCATCGGTTTCTGTAAATGGTCTTGCGGCGGTGGCAGTATATTCTTTAGCGCAAAATATGGCTAGTCTTATTCAAGCACCTCAACGGGGAATTATCTCCTCCTCTATTGCTGCTTTATCAAAAGCTTGGAAAGATAAAGATCAACAAAGAATTCTTAACATTTATAAGCAGTCATCAATCAATCAATTAATATTTGCCGTTGGAATGTTTTCTCTTATTTGGTTAAATTTTGAAGATGGCATTTTTACATTTCATTTACAAAGTGGTTACATAGATGCTAAGTGGGTATTCTTTTTCATTGGTTTGATGAGAATCGTTGATATGGGGACTGGAGTGAATGCTCAAATTATTTCTACCTCTACTTTGTGGAAATTTGAATTCGTTACGGGAGTTATTTTATTGTCTATTACGCTACCCATGAATTATATATTAACTAAGTATTATTTTGATGTAATGGGTCCAGCAATAGCGAATCTTATTTCCTTTACTATTTATAATCTCATACGGTTTTGGTATTTGCAAAAAAAGTTTTCGATGCAGCCCTTTACACTAAAATCTATTTACACGATTGTTCTAGGTATTATTTCATATTATTTATGTTTCTATCTCTTTGATAGTTATCATGGATTTGCTTGGCTAGTCATTAGAAGTGTAAGCTTTATTGCTTTATATGGGAGTGGGACTATTCTACTTCAATTGTCTTCGGACATTATACCTGTTTGGAATACCTTACAAAAAAGATTAGGTTTTAGATCGTAGATGCTCTATTAAAGTAGTGCTATTATTTTTTGTATTCGGATAAAGGAAATCTGCCACCTGAAACAAATTTTTTCCTGTAGTATTCATCCGATAAGCTATTAATCGTAACGCCGTCGCTAACACTACTATGTACAAAATAATTATTGCCTAAATACAGGCCAACATGACTGATAGCTTTTCTTTTTTTTCTTCTTGTGCTTCTCGTATTAAAGAAAACTAAATCACCTTCCTTAAGATCTTTAGTTGCTATTTTTTTAAATGCCGAAAATTGTTCCTTTGAAGTTCGAGGAACTGAATAACCGTAAACAGTTGAAAATAATTTTTCAGTAAAACTGCTGCAATCAATTCCTTCGTGATCTGAACCTCCAAAACGATAACGAGTGGACCACCAATCATTGATAAAATTGTAAAGTTCCAAATTATTGACACTCTCTACCTCCCTATTCATTATCATAGCATATTTAAACTGTAAGGAAGAGCAGTTTTCTATATTATTTAGATAATTATTTATCGGTGTAGAGGCTACTGTAATTGAATTTAACTTTACTTTCTTTTCAAGTATAGCTGTAGCAGTAGAGCTGGAATCAGCATTTAGTTCTATGCCTTTAATAAACTTAATAGAATTACCGTGACTAGTCTGGGAATTTTTACTTTTAAAATTGACTTTTTTTTGAGCATTTACGACTGAGTAAGTACCCAGTATAAAGCTGATATTTAATGCCAAAAATAATAAGTGTTTCATACGTAAAATTTTAAGTTTACACGTAAGTACAACTTAATCTTGTGTTATTTGTTCCTCTTAAAAAACCTTCAATTCACTTCTGAGCGATTCCTTTCTATAAACCTTGTGATACAAACAATTAATAAAATATAATTACAATATTTCTCCAAAGGTAAGATTTCAGGGCGAAAGTCATTAAAATCTAACATAAAATATTGGTTATCAATGATTTGTCTTGTGGAAAAAAGAATTCGAGAACCATCCATTACTAAACGATATTTGCTATATAGAATTACTAACTGATTATTGTTTTACAAGTTGAGGTATGGCTGAAATTGATTTCAATGAAGATCCTTTTATTGTCGACAAATTCAATATCTTTTATAATCGGTTTTAAAAATTTCAGTTTACCTACTTATGGATTTTTCTCATCTACATGTTCATACGCAGTTTTCTTTATTGGATGGCGCTGCTTCCATAAAAAATTTATATCAGAAAGCTATTGCTGAAAAAATGCCTGCGCTTGCCATCAGTGATCATGGAAACATGTTTGGTGCATTTGAATTCGTTAAGGAAGCGTATAAGCATAGAAATGATGATAAATCATTAAAGGTTAAACCAATTGTAGGTTGTGAATTTTACATCACTACCGATAGAACTCGCAAAACATTTAGTAAGGATGAAAAAGATCCTAGAAATCATCAGATTTTATTAGCTAAAAATGATATTGGATATAAAAATTTAGTTAAACTTACTTCTTTGGGGTATATCGAAGGGATGTATTCTAAATATCCACGTATTGATAAACAACTGATTCATAAATATCATGAAGGGCTAATTGCTACTACTTGTTGTCTCGGAGCATTAGTACCACAAACAATCTTAACAAAAGGTGAAGAAGAAGGTGAAAATGAATTTAAATGGTGGCTGAATATATTTCAGGAAGATTTTTATATAGAATTACAAAGGCATGGTATTCCTGAACAGGATAAGGTAAATCTGGTTTTATTAAAATTTGCTAAAAAATATAATGTCAAAATAATTGCTAGTAATGATTCTCATTACGTTGATCAAAAAGATTCGAATGCGCATGACATTCTTCTTTGTATCAATACAGGAGAAAAGCAATCCACTCCAAAATGGAGTGAGGTTTCAGATGATGATATTCAAGTAAAAAATAAAAGATTTGCTTTTCCGAATGATCAGTTTTACATGAAGACAAAGGATGAAATGTTAAAGGTTTTCGAAGATATTCCTGAAGCTATCGATAATACTAATGAAATCGTTTCAAAGGTCGATTTATTAGACTTAAAGAGAGATATCTTATTGCCACATTTTGTTGTGCCTTCCAACTTTTCATCACAAGATGAGTATTTATCCCATTTAACATGGACGGGAGCAAAAGAAAGGTATAAAATATTTACCCCTGAAACCGAAGAAAGAATCAATTTCGAATTGGGAGTAATTAAAGAAATGGGTTTTGCAGGATACTTTTTAATCGTAAGTGATTTTATCATTGCAGGTAAAGAATTAGGCGTATTTGTAGGACCAGGTCGTGGTTCCGCCGCTGGAAGTGTGGTAGCCTATTGTATTGGGATTACTAATATAGATCCTATTAAATACAATCTACTTTTTGAAAGATTCTTAAATCCCGAAAGAAAATCGATGCCGGATATCGATACCGATTTTGATGATGAAGGAAGGCAAAAAGTAATTGATTATGTTGTACAGAAATATGGTAAGAGTCAGGTAGCCCAAATTATTACTTATGGAACAATGGCTGCTAAATCTAGCATAGCAGATGTTGCCAGAGTAATGGATCTTCCACTAGCCGAAAGTAGAGCGCTATCAAAATTAGTTCCAGAAAAACCTGGTATTAATTTAAAGCGGTTATTACATGCACCCTATACAATTAAAGAATCTAAAGACGGAGAAAAATCATTAGAAGAAAAAGAACAACTATTACCTGAGGATATTGAAAATGTTAAAAAACTCCGTGATATATATAAGGGTAAGGACTTACACAGTACTATTTTACATGAAGCTGAAATACTTGAAGGGTCCGTAAGAAATACGGGTATTCATGCATCGGCTATCATCATTGCCCCAAAAGATTTGACCGACCTTTTACCAGTAGCCTCATCAAAAGAATCTGAATTATGGTTAACACAAATTGAAGGGGGATCAATAGAAGAAGCAGGTGTTATAAAAATGGACTTTCTTGGTCTTAAAACTTTAAGCATTCTTAAAACTGCTTTGTCGCTTATCAAACAAAATCATGATGTTATCATTGATATTGATAATATTCCATTGGATGATGAATTGACTTATAAGCTCTATCAGCAGGGTGATACCAATGCTACTTTTCAATTTGAAAGTGTGGGTATGCAAAAATATTTGCGAGAGTTGAAGCCTGATAAATTTGCTGATCTTATTGCAATGAATGCCCTTTATCGACCAGGTCCTCTTGCTTATATTCCTGAATATATTGATCGTAAACTGGGCAAAAAAAAGGTTGAATATGATTTGCCTGATATGGAAGAATACCTAAAGGAAACCTACGGTATTACTGTTTATCAAGAACAGGTAATGCTGCTATCACAAAAATTGGCTGGTTTCAGTAAAGGTGATGCGGATGTACTTAGAAAAGCAATGGGGAAAAAACAAATTGCTGTCTTGGATAAAATGAAAGTTCAGTTTGTTGATGGGGCAACTGCTAAAGGTCATGCGAAAGAAAAATTAGAGAAAATTTGGACTGACTGGGAAGCTTTTGCTCAATACGCGTTTAATAAATCCCATTCTACATGTTATGCTTTTGTAGCCTATCAAACCGCCTTTTTAAAGGCTCATTACCCAAGTGAGTATATGGCGGCTGTCTTAAATCATGCGGGCAGTATAGATAAAATAACCTTCTTTATGGAGGAATGTAAAAGAATGGGCTTAATGGTACTTGGTCCAGATATCAACGAGTCACAAAATGGATTTGCTGTTAATAAAAAAGGAGAAATTCGCTTTGGTTTTAGCGGACTAAAGGGCGTTGGTGAAAATGCAATTGAAAATATTATTGATGAAAGGAACAAACATGGAAATTTTACTTCTGCATTTGATTTAGCAAAAAGAGTCAATCAGCGAGCTGCTAATAAAAAATCTTTAGAAAGCTTAATCTATTCAGGTGCTTTTGATTGTTTCAAAGATATCACTAGGGCTCAATATTTTTATGCTGCTCCTGGTGATACTCAGGGTTTAGAAAAGATTTTAAAATATGGTAGTGTGTTTCAAAATCAAAATGCAAGTGTTAGTAATACTTTGTTTGGAGATTTACAGATGCCTGAAATTGTTCCTCCAAAATTGTCTGTCTGTGAACCTTGGCCACTTGCAGAGCAACTGGATTATGAAAAAGAGGTTACTGGAATGTATATGAGTGGGCACCCTTTGGATAATTTTAAATTTGAGATGAGACACTATAATATCAGTAGATTGGCTGATTACAATGAATTTAAAATATCGGTAAATTCTCACCCTACCCCTGGAAGAAATTTTAGATTAGCTGGTCTGGTCGTAGATGCTCAACAAAGACTTACTAAAACGGGAAAGAATTTTGCTATACTTACTATTGAAGATTATTCTGGCAAAAGTGAATTTATGCTTTGGAGTGAGGATTATGTAAAATATACTCATTACCTAGAAAAAGGATTAATTGTTTTGATAGAAGGTGGTTTTAAAACAAGGTACAACAGTGAACAATATGAATTTAAGTTATCCAAAATACATTTGCTAGAAACAGTAAAACCTGCATTAACTAAACAAGTAATTGTAGAGGTACAACCACAGTTTGTGAGTAGCCATTTTGTAAATTTTATTGAAAATAATGTAAAGCAGTATCCCGGAAAAACTGCACTTAAATTTAATATAGTAGATGTTAGAAATAATTATAAGGTTGGCATGTATAGCTTAGAAACTGGCTTTACGATGAATGACGATATGGCTGAGTTTTTAAATGAAAATAAAGATATAGAGGTAAATGTAATTACCGGGTAACTTTTAAAAAATTAGCTCTTTTTGATATATAAAGAAGTTCTTATTATATTGGCAAAATAACATATTAACACTGTCTATGCAATGTGTGAATATGTCAATACTTCAGTTATCACAATTTGGATGTAATTTTGATCTAATTAAAATAAATTAAATAAAATATATACTTATGGCACAAGAATTCACGGACGCAAATTTCAAAACCCAGGTAATAGACTCCGATAAATTATCAGTAATTGATTTTTGGGCTGAATGGTGCGGCCCTTGCCGAGCTATTGGTCCAGTTATTGAAGAATTATCAAAAGAATATGACGGTATTGTAAATGTAGGAAAGGTAAATGTGGATCATAACCCACAAATTTCAACTGATTATGGTATAACTAGTATCCCTGCAATTTTATTTGTAAAAGGTGGTCAGGTGGTAGATAAATTGGTAGGAGCTCAACCTAAGGCAAATTTTGTCAAAAAAATTGATGCATTAAAATAGCTTACACTGATCCAAAGAAAAAACCGAAGTAATTTACTTCGGTTTTTTTATGCCAACTTGAATATTTTATCTTTAAAATATTAACCCATCAAAATTCCAGCAATAGACGCAGATAGATAAGAAGCCAAAGTTCCACAGAGTAAGGCTCTCATCCCAAGTTTAGCTAGGTCTACCCTTCTTTCTGGAACTAAAGCGCCGATACCGCCAATTTGCATACCTACCGAACTAAAATTAGCAAAACCACAAATGGCAAAACTAACAATCATTAAAGATTTGTCAGAAATTATACTTTGATATCCTTTTACCAAAACTCCAGAAGAATTAGGTACCATTGTTTGGGTTAAATCGCTAAAAGCAACAAATTCATTAATGGTTAATTTTTTACCCAACATGGTGGCTACATTCGAAACATCAGCAGCGGGTACTCCCATAGCCCATGCCATTGGTGAAAATATTTTTCCGAATATCCAATCTAATGTTAGCGTAATGTCTAAATGAAATAGTGTTCCAAATTTCATCAATAAATAATTAATTAAAGCTATTAGACCTAAAAATCCAATCAACATAGCAATAACGTTGATTGATATTTTCATTCCATCCCCTGCCCCATGAGAAATTGCGTCTATCACATTGGTGTAGGGTGATTTAACTTCTAGTTTTACCTTACCCATCGTTTCACTTTCTTCAGTCTCTGGCCATACAATTTTAGAAATTACGAGTGCAGCTGGTGCTGCCATTAAACTTGCTGCTAATAAATATTCAGCCTTTGCGCCAAAACTTACATAAACTACTAATATTCCTCCTGCAATACAAGCCAAACTGCCACTCATACTGGCTAATAATTCACTCATGGTCATTCCCTTTAAATAGGGTCTAATCATTACTTGTGCCTCTACTTGTCCAACAAAAGCACTTGCTACATTACTCAATGCTTCGGCACCACTCACCCTCATTACCCAATTCATTGCTTTGGCTACTAAAGAAACAATTCTTTGCATTAATCCAAAGTGATAAAATATAGCCACTAAAACACATACTAAAATAATTGTAGCTAATACACTAAATCCAAAAACGAAAACACCCGGTGTTCTGTAGGGAACGGAACCACCCGCCATATTATCCGCCATCAATCCACCATATACAAAACCTGCCCCTTCTTTTGCAAATGCCTCCAAATGAGTAATGACACTGCCTATTTTTTGGAAAAATAACTTAACAAAGGAGACTTTTAAAATCAGTAAAGCAATTACTATTTGTAATAAAATTCCACTGATTACCAATTTGTAATTGATTCTTTTTTTATTATTTGAAAAAAACCAAGCAATACCTAATATCAATACTATTCCAATAATTCCCTGAAATCTTTGCATAGAAATGTTTTTTTATAATAAAAATGAAAGTTATACAATTATTGAATGTAAGTCCTCATTAAGTATATAAAGTAATTACCTTTCTATACCTTGACGGTACATTTCAACTTCATTTTGAAATCTATATATTGTAAATATTATTGATATATTTTGAAATTATTTAAAATTAAAACCAAAGCTGCAGTAACTTTGCACAAATAATTTGAATGACTCATTCTATCGATACTTTAATCAATCATACCGCTGATATTGACCTTAAAAATATAGCTGAAAAGGTAAAACTACAACAAAGAATTACCGATCAAGAAGGTTTGCAATTGTTTGAAAAAGCAAGTCTTTCTTTTGTTGGGTTTTTAGCTAATTATATTAGGGAATGGAAACATGGTGATACTACTTATTTTAATCGAAATTTTCATATTGAACCTACCAATGTCTGTGTATTCAGCTGCAAATTTTGCTCTTATTCTAAACTTTATGCCAATAAAGAAGAAGGTTGGGAATTAAGTATTGACCAAATGCTCGACATTGTTAAATCTTATGATGGTAAACCGATCACTGAAGTTCATATTGTAGGAGGTGTTCATCCAAAAATGAATATGGATTATTTTATTGAGCTTATGCAAAAAATAAAGGCTCACCGTCCTTCTCTTCATGTAAAAGCTTTTACAGCGGTTGAATTAGATTATATGTTTCGTAAGGCTAAACTTACCGCGGAGCAAGGAATGGCTAAACTGCATGAAGCTGGATTAGATAGTTTACCAGGTGGCGGTGCTGAAATTTTTGCTCCAGAAATACGAGAACAAATAGCACCTGATAAGGTAGATGCCATTGGATGGTTAAGAATCCATGAAATTGCTCATAATTTAGGTATGCATACCAACGCAACAATGTTGTATGGAAATATAGAGAGATATGAACACCGTATTGATCACATGAGTAGGTTAAGAAATTTACAAGATAAAACTGGTGGCTTCAATACTTTTATACCATTAAAGTTTCGAAATCATGATAACGAAATGAGTAATGTTCCAGAATCTACCGTTACAGAAGACATGCGCCTTTATGCGATTGCTAGAATATACTTAGATAATTTCCCTCATTTAAAAGCCTATTGGCCAATGTTGGGTCGAGAAAATGCTCAACTTAGTTTATCATTTGGCGTAAATGATATTGATGGAACAATAGATGATTCTACCAAAATTTATAGTATGGCAGGAAGTGAAGAACAAAATCCAGCAATGAGTACAGAGGAATTAGTAACGCTGATTAAACAAGTAAGAAGAAAACCGATAGAACGTGACACTTTGTATAACGTAGTAACCGATTATAGTACTATTGACTTTTCTAACCTTCCAGCAGAAGATAAATTGAATTAAATTTTACGATGGAAAACTTGCTAGACGTACTTATTATTGGTGGAGGTCCCATTGGTTTATCCTGTGGATTGGCGGCTCAGCAAAAAGGTTTACGGTTTTTAATCATTGAGAAAGGTTCTCTTGTTGATTCTCTCTACCACTACCCCGTTAATATGACGTTTTTTTCAACTTCAGATAAACTTGAAATTGGAGGTGTACCCTTTGTTAGTAATAATAGTAAACCGACTCGTAATGAATCTTTGGAATATTATAGACGAGTAGCTGTTTCAGCATCATTATCCATTAACTTGTATGAGGAGGTTGTAGATATCAAAAGGAAAGAAGATGTATTTGAGATCATCACTTCTAAAAATCATTACTTTTCTTTTAATGTAATCATAGCTACAGGTTTTTATGGTCGTCCCTTTATGTTGAATGTGCCAGGTGAAAATCTACCTAATGTAACACATTATTATAATGATCCCCATGTTTATGCTTTTCAAAAAGTACTGGTAGTGGGTGCTAATAATTCTGCAGTAGATGCAGCATTGGAAACGTATAGAAAAGGTGCTAAAGTAACTATGGTAATTAGAGATGAACAAGTTGGAGAAAGAGTAAAGTATTGGGTTAGGCCTGATATCATTAATCGAATTGAAGAAGGTACAATAAAAGTTTATTATAATTCTACGATTTCTGCAATTCGTGAAAAAGAAGTCGATTTAATTACTGCCGATGGCTTACTTACCATTGAAAATGATTGGGTGATTGCTATGACTGGATACCAACCTGATCTTTCATTTTTACAAAAAATTGGTATTAAATTATCTGAAGATGAAATTAAAAAACCTGAGTACAATGAAAATACTCATGAAACGAATGTAAAAGGTATTTTCTTAGCTGGCGTTATTTGTGGAGGTATGGATACCCATAGTCTTTTTATAGAAAATTCTCGGGATCATGGTAATAAAATCATCGATTACCTAGTAAAATCTAAATTTTAGATACTACTTTACCTGAATGATTAAAACCTTAATTGAATATTTTACTACAGTTAGATTAGAACAATTCGGTTTGTGGACTATCCGTTTCTTCTTTTTTCTCCCATTCCATCTCCACACTTTTTGAAAAGTCTGTAAGCTTTGCTCCTACTGCCTTCCATCCCATTATTTCGACCATATTTTTCACTTTAAATTTGGCAGATCTTACTAGTTGGCCACGGCCAGTATTTACTATCAATAAAGGATCAAGGTCGGTGGTAACCATTTCTAAACGATTATCTTTTCCTTCCTTAATAAAAAAGAATTTAGTATGTAAAGTGGTTGTTTCAATATTGAATCTTTTAATATTGAATTGCAATTTTTCATTATCAAGATAAACTGCTGTTATTACCTTTTCGGGTCTAAATTTTTCAATGAGTATCACTTTCTCAACATCAAAACGCTGAGTAAGTTCTTGATCAGTAATTTCATAGTTACCATCATTATATACTACTAACAATCTATCTTCAGCATCAAATTTTCCTAAGTAATCACCTTTTTCCTCAGAATTTAATCGACCAAATTTATTGTCAAACCATAATTTTTTAGCATCTAAAGTAGATTTCCCAGCATCTTTAAATTTAACCGACTTAATGGGATATTTAGTAACCTGGTTACCAATACTACCTCTATTTTTTATTTCTAACTCTTCAAAGTAAAACTCAAGCTCCTTTTTCTTTGCACTACAATTTGGACTAAGTATAATCTTTACAATTTCAGCTTCCCCATTGGCATTGGCAGAAAAATAGTGAACCTTACTTTTTTCAGATCCTTTCGTAAGATCATATTCTTTATCTCTAGTAATACCAGTTACATTGAAACGCTTTGCAAAACTTACACCAGTCTTACCATCTACATAAATCATATTATACGTAGTACGTTCATCATTCTTTTGAAAAACGGCTACATGTAAGATGTCTTTTCCAATAAATGCTTTTTCTGAAACTCTAATCACCTTCATTATACCTTCCTTGGTAAACGCAATGATGTCATCTAAGTCAGATACTTCCGCAATAAGTTCATCTTTTTTCAGACCTGTACCAATGAATCCATCAGCAAAATTTGCATAAACTTTTATATTGGCTATAGCGACTGATTTTGCTTGGATAGTATCAAATAATTTAATCTCAGTTTTTCTTTCTCTTCCTTTACCATATTTTTTCAATAAATTCTCATAGTAAGCAACCGCAAATTCTGTTAAATGCTCAAGATCATGTTTTACTTGCTTGATATCAGCTTCTAATCCTTTAATTTGTTCATTTAATTCATCTATATCTAAGCGATAAATTCTTCTAACAGGTTTTTCTGTAAGTTTAACAATATCTTCTCTAGTGATATCTCTGCGTAATTGTTTTTTGAAAGGGGTAAAGGCTTTGTCAATAGCCAATAACACTGTATCCCAGGACTCATGCTTTTTTTCTAATTCTTTATATATCTGTTCCTCAAAAAATATTTTTTCTAGTGAGGTGTAATGCCATTTTTCTTGAAGTTCACCTAATTTAATCTCTAACTCTCTCCTCAGTAATTCTTTTGTATTTTCTGTCGCGGTTCTTAATAAATCTTGAACTCCTAAAAATTGAGGCTTGTCATTTACAATAACACAGGCATTAGGAGAAATACTGATTTCACAATCAGTAAAAGCATATAACGCATCAATGGTTATATCAGGAGAAATACCAACAGCCAATTCTATGATAATCTCAACTGCTGATGCAGTATGGTCGAGTACCTTTTTAATTTTTATTTTACCCTGATCATTTGCCTTTACGATACTCTCCATCAATTGAGTGGTAGTAACACCAAAAGGCACACTTTTTATAACCAATGTTTTCTTATCAACCTCTTCAATTATTGCCCTTACTCTTATTTTACCCCCTCTTTTACCATCATTATAATTGGTAGCATCCATAGTGCCACCTGTCAAAAAATCAGGTAGCAATTCAAATTTTTTACCCTTTAAAATTTTAATGGAAGCTTCAATTAATTCACAAAAATTATGAGGTAATATTTTTGTGGCTAATCCCACTGCAATGCCTTCTGCTCCTTGTGCTAGCAGTAAAGGAAATTTCATTGGTAAAGTGACGGGTTCGTTTTTACGACCATCATAACTTACTGTCCAATCAGTTGTTTTTGAATTAAAGGCTACTTCTAATGCAAATTTGCTAAGTCTAGCTTCGATATACCTTGGGGCTGCCGCATCGTCTCCGGTTCTTACGTCTCCCCAGTTACCTTGTGTTTCAATCAACAAATCTTTTTGACCAAGATTAACTAATGCGTCACCAATACTTGCATCTCCATGAGGATGATATTGCATAGACTGTCCGATGATATTGGCAACTTTATTGAATCGTCCGTCATCCATTTCTTTCATGGCATGAAGAATTCTACGCTGCACAGGCTTTAATCCATCTTCTAATGCTGGAACTGCCCTTTCCAAAATAACATAACTGGCATAATCCAAAAACCATGTCTTGTATTGACCACCTATGCCACTATCAGTGTGAATATAATCTTCTTTATTTTTACTTGTTGCCATAATTGATTTCACTCATTTTAACTAAGAATCGGTAGTAACTATTTTATTGTAAACTTTATTTGTAGCTATCTTCTTACAAATCCTTTTTCGTTTTTAAATTTCATAAAGCTCTAAAGGTTGATCATTTGGATCTTTAAAAAAACAAAATTTCTTATTGGTAATCTCATCGATTCTAATTGCTTCTACATCGATTGATTTCAATTGTAATTCTTCTCTTGCTATTTCAATATTGGTTACACCAAAAGCTAAATGTCTTAAACCTCTTTGTTCCGGAAAAGAGGCTCTTGGCTTACTCTCCGGAAAAGAAAAAAGTTCAATTTGATAAACTCCATTAATCGATAGATCTAACTTGAAAGAATTTCTTTCATTTCGGAAAGTCTCTTTGATCACTTTAAATCCTAATACTTCAGTATAAAACAATTTACTTTTCTCATAATCATCGGTAAGAATGGCTACATGATGAATTGCAGTGATATCCATAGCAGCAATTATTTTGTTTTTAATTCAAAATCTTTCATATTAGCCACCTTACCTTGTACATCGATCCTATTCTGAGCTACCATCACTTTAAGGCGCCAAAGTAAATAGGCATCTCCAGTGGTATTCTTAGCCTTACTTATAAATTGGTGAATAATCTTGGTAGCTTTTTGCCAATCCGATGTAATGTATTTTATAAGTTCAGCATCATAAAAATCATAGTCTTGCTGAATCAGTTTTTTCCCTCCTTCTAGTAATCGTACCCCTTTATTTTCTTCACATAATTTTGTCCATTCATCCGGATCTACTTCAAATTCACTGGGTGTAATTTCTCTAGCTAATTTCTTAGCTTTTAAAAACTCCTTTGCAGGAATTTCAAATATCCAGTTAGGATAAAATATATTTCCTTTTTCATTTATGAATGGTAAGTTATTTAAATAAAGAATATACACTCTACCCTGAAATTCTTTCATATAATTGAGTAACCAATAATAACCACTTACATCATGCTTATTTTGTGCCGCCCATATCCAAATTACTTCCTCTGGATCTCTACGCATGGTACCTACTAATTGAGCTGCCGTTTGATAATCGTCAGATTCAGTTTCATTGATTGTAGACTCATAGTCACCACCAGATAAAACTTCATTCCACCAATTATTCCGAGTTTTCATACCCTCGCCTAGGTAAATATTATGTAAAGGTCCCACTGCATAATCATCTTTAATGCAAACAATTTCTCCTTTTAGGCTTTCATCTAATTCAATGGCTTGTTGCAAAACATTTATATCAGATTCATTAAAAACTAGGTGTATCATTTATTTTTGATTATTTTATTTAGGCGAAACAATATAATAAACTGCTGAGGTGAAAAAATTTCTAATAAAAGGAATCGATTTAATCCAATTCAATTGCTTTCTTGGTTTCCATCCAAATTTATATTCATATACAGGATTGACTAACCAATGCTTTTGTAATACAATTCGATAGCCAGTTTTTCTTATTATTCTTTCAAATCGTTCAATCGAAATTCCAGTTTCCTTAATTTCAACTAAATCCTCTGAATATTGTTTATTTATTTTCAATAATAATTTAAACATTGACATGGGTAGTAAGTGCCAATAGGGAGCTTTACCTAGCCAGCCCTTCAACATTTGTTGGTGACCTCCAAAGGGCATTTGCCATGGGGGAAAAGCAAATAAAATAATCCCATTAGGTCTTAAGAAATTCTTCATCCAACTAATTAACCTTTCTTGATCATGAATATGTTCAATCACATCTTTTAACACAATAATATCGAACTTAGTAGTTAGATCTTTTTCTGCATCAACATCATAAATATTGCTATTGATTAATCTTACTTTACCAGCTGCTATTTCTGGTTGAAGCCATTCGTTTGCTTTTTCTAACCAATAGGGATACATTTCTACACCGGTACAATTACAACCTTGTTCACTGAATGCCCTGAGCAAGGAACCTTGACCACAGCCTATTTCTAATAATTGTATTCCAGGCTCAATCACTTTCACATTTTGAACAAATGGAAGAATCCATTTGCGCACGTTGGAAAGTTGAATCTCAAAATACTTTTTATCGTCTGTATGAAAGTCGTACATAAATTCTCTAAATAAATAAAACCACTATTTAGCTGAAGGGACATCCTCTACTAAATCCAATTCCACTTTTAAATTGTCAATAATAAAATCTTGTCTACTGGGAGTGTTCTTTCCCATATAATATTCCAGTAACTGTTGAATATGAGTATCAGGCAACATCATAACAGGTTGTAATTTCATATCTTCTCCTATAAATCGGGCAAACTCACTTGGGCTAATTTCACCTAAACCTTTAAATCGAGTGATTTCAGGTTTAGCACCTAATTTTTTTATCGCATTGTCTTTTTCAACTTGGTCATAACAGTAAATAGTTTCTTGCTTATTTCTTACTCTAAATAAAGGAGTTTCTAAAATATATACGTGACCATTTTTTACAAGGTCAGGAAAAAATTGAAGGAAAAAGGTCATAAGCAATAAGCGGATATGAAGTCCATCTACATCCGCATCAGTTGCAAATACAATGTTATTATAACGAAGTGTATCATAACCGTCTTCAATATTCAAAGCATGTTGTAATAAATTGAATTCCTCGTTTTCGTAAACTACTTTTTTGGTTAATCCAAAACAATTAAGTGGTTTACCACGTAAGCTAAAAACTGCTTGTGTATTCACATTTCTTGCCTTTGTTATACTTCCACTAGCACTATCTCCTTCCGTAATAAATATGGTGCTTTCTTTTTGCTTTTCTAAAACGTTTTCTTTGTCTTTCCCTGTGGCTTCATCATTGTAATGAAACTTACAATCTCTTAGTTTTTTATTATGAAGATTAGCTTTTTTAGCTCTTTCATTAGCTAATTTTCTAATGCCAGATAATTCTTTTCTTTCCCTTTCGTTTTGTTCAATACGCTTTTTTAAGGCATCTGCAGTGACAGGATTTTTATGTAGATAATTATTAAGCTCTTTGCCTAAAAAATCACCAATAAAATTTTTCATACTTGGACCGCCATCATAAACATTTTGAGAACCTAATTTAGTTTTGGTCTGACTTTCAAATACAGGCTCCTGAACTCTAACACTAAGTGCAGCACAGATACTGCCTCGAATATCTGCAGCATCATAATCCTTTTTGAAAAAATCTCTGATTGTTTTTACATAGCCTTCCCTAAATGCTGCTAAATGTGTACCCCCCTGAGTTGTAAACTGTCCATTAACAAAACTGTAATACTCTTCGCCATAAGCACTTTCATGAGTAACAGCAATCTCTATATCTTCTCCTTTTAAGTGAATGATAGGATATCTAATTTCATCTTCATTGGTTTTTCGTTGCAGTAGATCTAATAATCCATTTTTACTAACAAAACGTTTGCCATTTAGATTCATTACTAAACCTGCATTGAGGTAGCAATAATTCCAAAATTGGTTGTCAAGGTATTCTTGAACAAAATGAAAATTTTTAAAAATGGATTCGTCAGGGATAAATGATACAAAAGTTCCATTTTCTTCCTTTGTTATGGTTTCTTTATGCTCCTTCAATAGAACTCCTTTCTGAAATTCCGCAGTTTTCTCTTTTCCCTCTCTATAAGCAGTCACTTTAAAATAATCACTCAAAGCATTTACCGCCTTTGTACCTACCCCATTCAATCCAACACTTTTTTGAAATGCTTTGCTATCATACTTAGCCCCGGTATTGATTTTACTTACCACATCTACCACTTTGCCTAATGGAATACCTCTGCCATAATCTCTGACGGTTATAGTTTTACTATCAATATTAACATCTACATGTCTACCATGACCCATCGTATGTTCATCAATACAGTTATCTATAACCTCTTTAATTAATACGTACACCCCGTCATCTGGACTACTTCCATCTCCTAATTTTCCAATATACATCCCTGGCCTAAGGCGAATATGCTCTTTCCAATCAAGACTTCTTATCGAATCTTCGTTGTATTCGCCTGCTTTATTATCTTTTTCAGTCATTTTACTTTGATATAAATCTTTACCAATCTAAATTATAACTCGATGTGACCTATGATGGAATCATGAATTGTAGGTCTTTTTAATAAAAGATTATATTCATTTTAATTGTTCCTTTATTGAATTCAAAAATACTAATTTATTTAGCATTTCATCCATATTGCAAATATAACAAATCAAGTAGTCGAAGCTTAGAAGGGTTATAAACACTTGTGCATAAACAAATACTGTATTTATACATAAAAATTATTTTTAATACATATAAATAATTCTTATCAATAAATAGCTTGTTATCAATATAATGTTGAGAAGTAAATGCTCAAATATTTAAAAAAAAGATATTTATTAAAGGGAAGCTTTATCTTGCTATTTCAAATTATCAATACTAAAAATATTAGAATTGTCACTTATTACAGATTTAGTTAAAATCAAAAAGATTGCAGAAGAAAAGGAAGTTGAAAATGATCATTTTCAAAGTTTTTTGAAAGTACAAAATGAACAAAAAATTGATTTATTAACTCAGCAGTTAAATGAGCTTATAACACCCCAGATTGATTGTACAAAATGTGGTAATTGTTGTAAATCTTTAATGATTCATATCACCAGCGAGGAAACGGAGCAACTTGCGAATCACTTCAATTTAACGCAGAACGAACTAAAAGATCAATTTATTGAACAAAGTGAGCAAGGCCAAATGATCTTAAATACTATTCCATGCCATTTTTTAAAAAATACTTCTTGTTCAATTTACGAACATCGTTTTACCGAATGTAGAGAATTTCCTCACCTTCATAAACCATATTTTATAAGAAGATTATTTAGTACCATGCGGTATTATGAAATTTGTCCTATTATTTTTAATGTGGTAGAACAATTAAAAATAGACCTCTCCTATTCATTGAAACTATACATTGATGATTAAAAAACTTATTTTCAATTTTTCATTTCATTTAAATAGTAAACTGAATTATATTTAATTAATTAAACTGAACTTTATGATAAATTATTTTACAATGAAGAAAATACTAAGTAACCTCTACCCTGTCCTATTACTATTCACATTTTTTTCCTGTTCAGCTCAATCAAAGACTGTTTTAACAGCTGATGAATTTGAAAAAGGGTTAAGCGGAAACGCTACGGTACAATTACTAGATGTAAGAACTGCTGATGAATATAATACTGGACATATTAAAAATGCCTTACTAGCTGATTGGAGGGATGCTGTTGAATTCAATAGAAGGATAAGTTTTATTGATAAAGACAAACCAGTATACGTTTATTGTTTAGCAGGAGGTAGAAGTTCGGCTGCTGCTATTAAAATGAAAGAAATGGGTTATCAGCAAGTTTTTGAATTGCAAGGTGGAATGAATTCATGGAAATCGGCAAACAAATCGATTGAAGGCAAAACAAGCCAAAAGCAAATGAGTGCAGTTGAATTTAATAATTCAATAAAAAGCGCCCAATTTGTACTAGTTGATTTTGGTGCAGAATGGTGCCCTCCTTGTAAAAAGATGGAACCCGTATTGGCAAGTCTTCAAAAAAATAATCCTAGCAAAATAACTATTGTAAAAGTGGATGGGGGAAAAGATGAAGCTATTTTAAAATCATTCAATGTAACCGCATTACCTGTATTTATCCTATTCAAAGATGGTAAACAAGTTTGGCGTAAAGATGGGATTGTAACTGAGCAAGAGATTGCTGGAAATTTAAATTAAATAGCATTCGGCTAGACCTATTTTTTTATAAATCTTTCCAAATTTGTTTACTATAATTTTCGAGACTAGGATCTCTTGCACCCATTAATAATAGAACGCAATTTTCAGTTAAATGAGAACGAACTTCAGATAAAAAATCATTTCTATCTTCTATAAAAAAGGCATTTTTACCTAAATTTCTTATATCATTGATTAAATCGTTGGAAGAGATATCCTTTACAGCAGTACCACCTGCATAAAAAATTTCACTCATCCATATCTCATCGGTTGGTCTTAAAACTTGCGCAATCTCTTTAACAAAATCTGTTCTTAAAAAACGAGTAGGTCCATAACCATGAGGCTGAAACCATGCGATTACCTTTGGTGAAATAGTTTGACAGGCATCAATTGAAGCAGCACATTTGGCTGGATTGTGAGCATAATCATCTATGACCCAGACACCATTTTTTTCTCCCAAAACCTGATGTCTACGATAAATACCTTCATATTGATTGAGCGCTTGAGAACAAATCGGCAAACTAACGCCTATGATATTAGCAATACAAGCAGCGGCTAAAGCATTTTCCATATTATGCTTGCCTACCGTATTGATTGAAAAAGTAACCCCTTTAATAGAAAATTGAATAGTAAATCCATCTTGTCGAAAGTTTTCTGCGATATAAGCAGCTGAACTATTTTGATCAATACTAAAATCTAATGATTCATTAGAACTTAATTGTGCTGATAATGCATTGAAAAGATTGACTACGAATTTGTCCTTCGTATTATTTTTAAATTGAGTAAATATATTTAATAGCTCATCAATTTCCTGGTGATCTTTATCAATATTAAGCAAGAGACCGATTGATGGATGATATTGAACAATAGAGCCATCACTTTCGTCAGCTTCTATCACCAGCCACTCTCCTGTCCCTACTTCAGCATTTCCAATTTTACCATCACGAATAATACTGACTAATCCTGCACCACTAATGATACTAGGTTGCAAGCCAGCGAACTTTAAAATATCAAATAACATTGCACTGGTAGTACTTTTTCCAGAGGTTCCTCCAATGGCAATCGTTTTTTTACTGTTTGCTATTAAAGCCAATAGTTCGGAACGCTTAATAATGGGAATTCCTAATTCAATGGCCTTTTGAACTTCAAATACAGTATTTTCTACTGCCGTAGAAACTACTACTAATTCTGTTTTATCAGTAATTCCTTCACCATTTTGTAAAAAGCAATGGATCCCTTCCAATTCCAATTTATCTTTGGTTTCATTGTAGGTATTGGGAGTAAAAAAACGATCACTTCCTGAAACTTGCTTACCTATTCCAGATAAATATTGTGCAATTGCACTCATACCTGTACCTGCAACTCCAATAAAGAAAACATTTTTAAAATCATTTATTCCTGTAATCATAGCATTTAATATTGATCAGCTGATAGAATGATTATGACGTAAAGTTCTATAAGCAAAAAATAAACTTAATGCCATTAAAATACTACCTAATAAAAATGGAGCGCCAGCAAAATGAAAGGGAGCAGTTGGTTGCGTAAAATAGGAGAATAAACTGGTCATTACAACAGGTCCTATAATACTGGTAAGACTCATAATACTAGTTAAACCACCTTGAAGTTCACCCTGTTGGTTAGCAGGAACCTGACCAGATATGATTGATTGAAGAGCTGGTCCACAAATCCCCCCAAGACAATAAGGAACTAAAAAAACAAACATCATCCAACTTTGAGATGCAAATGAAAATAAAATTAAACCAATGGTATAGAGCGCCATTCCTAAGTAAACACTTCTTTTATTTCCAATTAATGGATTAATGAATCTAATTAAACCTCCCTGTACAATACCTACCAATAAGCCAACTATTCCTAAGGATATTCCAATCATTCTAGGGTTCCAACTAAATTGTTGAATGGTAAAGAAAGACCAGGTACTTTGAACTGAATTAGCAGCTATGTAAATTAAAAAGTAAGAAATAACTAAACCACTTACTGCTGGATATTTTTTTAGTTGCTTAATTGAACTTAGCGGATTAGCTCTTTTCCATTCAAATTTTCTTCTATTTTCTATAGATAAGGATTCGGGTAAAACGAAATAACCATAAGCGAAATTTAATAAACTTAACAAAGCGGCTACCATAAATGGTACGCGCAGCCCCCATTCGCCTAGCAAACCTCCTAGAACAGGACCAAGAATAAATCCAACACCAAAAGCAGCCCCCACCATACCAAAATTTTGTGCCCTATTTTCAGGAGTACTAATATCTGCTATATAGGCAGTAGCTGTAGTAAAACTAGCTCCTCCTAATCCTGCAATTATTCTACCTATAAATAACCATCCAATGGAGGGAGCAATGGCTAAAAAAATATAATCAATTCCTAATCCAAATAAAGAGATCAGTAGAATGGGTCTTCTTCCATATCGATCACTTAAATTACCTAACAAAGGAGCAAATATAAATTGCATGACTGCATAAGCAAAAGCAAGCCAACCGCTATACCTAGAGGAATCACTAACGGTACCTTGAATTAATTCCTTAATTAAACCAGGAACGACTGGAATAATTAAACCTATTCCAGTAACATCAATTAATAAAGTAATAAAAATAAAGCTGATTGCAGCCGATCGATTTGAAGACATAGCACAAAGATAATAGGACCTTTCACTTTTGAATCAAAAAAAATGGAAAGATTTAAAAAATGAAATTTTGAATAAAAAGCATAAAAAAAGAGCTCAAATAGAGCTCTTTTTTAAAGTATATCAGTTTGGAATTACCATCTGTTACCACCTCCGCCACCGCGGTTGTTAGAATAACCACCACGACTTCCGCCGCCAGTTCTTTCTTCTCTTTCCTTTGCAATTGAAACAGACATTGCTCTTCCTTCAACTTCTTTGTTGTTTAAAGCTGCCATTGCTTCTTTACCTTCTTCTTCAGAAGGCATTTCAACAAAACCAAAACCACGTGAGCGACCAGATTCTCTGTCCATAATAACTTTAGCTGAAGAAACTTCGCCAAATTTTGAAAAAAGTTCGTTAAGCTCAGCATCATTTGTGTTGAAACTTAAATTTGAAACGTAAATGTTCATAATCTTAAAAATTAATTAATAAAAAATAAAATACCTGTGATGGTAACTAAAAACAAACTTTTAAGAAGAGAAAACTAATACGTGGAGAAGTAAAAAATTGAATCTATCTATAAACGATGTGCTCATTGAGCTATAATCACAATACAAATGTAAGTATAATATATCATATTCAATCATTTATTATGTAAAAGAAAGAATCCGTATACCAAATGAATAGATGAATAAGTAGAAATAGTAATTTTTCTTGCTCAATAAAAATGAAGAAAAAGCAGCAATAATTAGGACTGTAAGCTTTTGACAAGATCAATATAGGCTTGTTTAGCATCTATAGAAGACTTTCCTTTAAGTTCCTCCCAGGCAGTAAATTTTGCCTTAGCAACAAAATCGAAAGGGTTAGTCGGAGCTTCAATATTGATATCTCCTTCTGTTGCTTGTTTGAAGTATGCATATAGCTGAAGTAAAATTTCATTACTTGGTTTTTCAGAAAGTTTTTTACTATCAATAACCGCCAAATCAAATAATTCATTTATATCCATACTATTTCTTTTTATAAAATTACCTAATTAATAATTCTAAAACAATTATTCAAACTAAAATTTAATGCGATAATTGGAGTTGATTATATTGTTTTAAATAGTCGTATTGAAGATCTTCGTGAAAAGTTGAAATAAGTTGTGCAGTTTTTTTTAACTGTAGCTGATAGATGTTATTTAAAACTGGACTTTTATCAATTGGAATTTCTTTTTTAATTAAAGTTTTACAAAAATATAATAATAATTCGACCTCTACCTGTTTGGATCCAGTTAGCCGAATATATTTAGCTGTCAATCTAACTATTTTTCGAAGTGATTTTTTAATAAAATAAATAGTTGAATAATTAATTGTTTCAAATTGAGCATCAATTGCTAATTTAACCTGTTCGATGAAAGCACGCTCATCACGAGATTCAAAAAGTAGATACGTTATTAACTCTTTATTATCTTTTTTAAATTTTGCTAATGTTAAACAAAGTTCAATCAATATTGATGGATTGGTTAACGATAATTCGTGTTTTATTTCACTAATTGTTGCAGTCTTCATAGTGTTAAAATTAATTATTCCTGTTTATAAATCATGTTTTAAAAACATTTTAAAAATCACAAACTTTATGAACTCAACTATAAAACTTATCATTTCCTATTAATAAAATAAAATTCATTCAGATAAATTCATTATTTGATTCATTGATGAGTTTAAATAATTACATAACTTCAATCATCTAATTTTGTGGTTATTAGGTTTTAACACACAGTATAAATAGGAAACTATGAAAAAAATATTTATTATCATTTTAATTTTTTTAGCATTCTCAGCTACTAGTAATGCTCAATTTTACAAATCACTTTTACCGAATGGTGAATTTTCAGATTCATTAACAAAAATTATAGTTGATTTTACTACCAATTTCAATACGATTCAGGGTAAGGAAATGACCCCTCAGTTAGAAATGAATGTATATCAATCTAAAACGACTTTACCTGGAGCGCTACATTGTTCTATCATTAGATATCATTCTAAATTAGATACTTCAGCTAGTTGGCAAGCAATTTTATATGATGGGGAAGATTTTAATGAGGCTTTCAAAATTTATAAAGATATTTTTAATCAATTGAAGAAAAGTAAAATAGTCACCGCAGATAAAAAACCAGCTAAATTTAAAGGTGAATTGCAGAAACCCAAAGAATCTGTAAGGTTTGCATCCACTGAGTTATTATTAGAAACGACGGATTTAATTTACCGCAATTTTTTTGCTCAAATTCAATTAAACTCAACTATAGATGGTTGGGAGGTTCAAATTAATTTAATCAATAAATACATGTATTAAAATAGTTAGTAATTATCTAATTATAAATCATAGAAATACCGGGTACGATTTACTTTAATATCTCTTAGTAGACCAGATTTTGGACTAATCGTAATGTTAAAAAACCTATACCTTCCAACTGGTGATACATTTAAAGCCATCTGCCAACAATGCATTTCACGAGCAATAGATACTGACATCGTTCCAATTTCTTTTTGTGTAATATTATAAAAACCGTTAATCCCTAATTGCCATTTAGGTGTTAATGATAAGGTGCTATTCCAATTCATGTCTTGATAAATATTAGTATAAAAACCACTATAATCTGCCTTACGATCTCGTTGAAAACGAAGTGAATAGGAAAAGTTAAATGACCAAGGAATAGAAAAGTCAGCAAATTCAGCTGGGTTATTACTAATGTAAGCCGCCTCTGTTTGATATTCATCTAATGGCATTCCTGTGTTGGGATTATAAGGTTGTCCTATTCCTTGAGTACTTGTTTTTTTCTTTTTGTTTTTATCACCTCCTTGAAATTGACTAGACACAGAAATATTTCCTCCAACAAATCTTCCTAAAGTAGCTACTTTATTTTTCCATACTAAACGATTTATTCTATCTCCCCTAGTATTTACTTCATACGGATCTAAAGTACCACTTGCTGTAATACTTATTTTGTCAAATAAATTACTTCTGGCCCCAATATTAAAAACACTCAATTGAAATGAATCTGCAAGAAAATTATAACTACCCCCTAAATTTAATCCGTCAATTAAACTTACTTTCTTTACAGCATCTACTGCAGTGTCATTTTTATCAAGCACCTTCATTTGGATATTATTGTCAACATTAAAGCTTAATCCTCCAAATTTCCCTTCGCCAAATCCACCAAAAAGACTATTGTCGAATACATTAAATCTTCCTACATGACCCGCAGTATCCAATCGAGTAGTATAAAAATATTTACCATTCATATTCGGTTTATAATTAGCACTGATGGTGGGTCTAATTTCATGTCTGATTGCTTTTACTGCAGAATTTTTCCTAAAAGTATAAGAACCAAAAATTCTAGATGACATGCCTATTCCAAAAGACATATCTCTAGAAGAATAAAAATTCTTGTTGATAGTAGTGTCTACTTTATTAGTCGTATTATTCCAACTTCTGATAAATTTTTGTTGGTACCACTTTTCAGTATAGGAAATACTGGGTGAAATTTGAAGTGCTCCCATCTGTGGTAGTGAAAGCGAAATAGGAACACTATGATTTCCACCCCACTGAAGGTTATTAAATATTTGTTTACCCATATTGATTTTACTAACTGAAGTATCATCAGAAAAATAGGTAAGACTTTTTATATTTGAATTAAGTGCTACCCCTAGATTTTCGTACCAGTTATAATTACCAATTACTTCTTTTCTTCTAAAAGGATATAAAGTATTTAAATTGAAACTTACATCAGGTAAGGTTACATTAATGATTTTTAAATTGGTATTTTGAGAATGGTTAGCATTAATAGAAATATTAAAAGGTTTGTCCTTCCATACTTTAGCATAGGCGATACTTGAATTCAATTGGTTGCTAAAATTTCGATTCGGATTATTGGGTACTTGTGAATTAAATTTACTACTTCCAGCATTTACGTTGGCATTAAAAGATACACCTGGCCTAGATTTGGTATCAAGCGTATGAGACCATCTTACATTAAATGAATTATTTACAGCGAAGTCTGGATCACCTTTAAAATTCGTTTTGAAGTGCTGAAAATCAAAAGAAAGATTGCCTTGTTGATGATAACGTTTATAATACCGTGGACTAACATTAAAGGAGTATCCTCCGTAAGAATAGATGGTACCTCTAGTGGTAACATCCCAATTATCATTGATTACTTTATAATAACCAATTCCAGATAGCGATAAACCGAATTGTTCATTCGAATTAAAAGCTGGAGCAAGCATACCTGAATGCCTTCCTTGAGAAATTGGGTAAAGACCAAAAGGTAGGATAATTGGAACGGGTACTCCTTCAAATTCTGGATGGACTGGGCCAGTAACAGCAAATTTTTTACTTATAAATTTAATTTTTTTACTAACAAATGCAAAGTGAGGAGTATCTAGATTACAAGTAGTAAACCTTGCCTTATAGGCAAAAAATGAGGTTGAATCTGTTTTTTTAATTTTATCTGCATACACATACATTTCATCCTGTTTGGTATAAGTTCCCTTAGTAAGCCCCCTCCCCGTTTTCATATTAAAAGCAATAGTATCGCTGACCGTTTTTAAGTCCCCCTGATTAAAAGAGGGGAATGAAATTACTTTTCCAGCTGTATCCCTTTTTAAGAAGGCGGTGATTAAATTCGACTTTTGGTCAAATTCAATTCCTGGAGCACTAAGCTCATTGTCTGAAAATTTTACATTAGATTTTTTTCCATATAATAAGATTTTCTTACTGGGTATATCAAATACCATGGAATCATCTGCTTTATAAGTAACTGGAGCTTGTAAAGAATCTTTAGATGCAGTAAAATGGAAAGTATCTATTGCCTGACTGGTCAAGGAATCTTCTATTTTGGTACTATCCATCCCGTATTTGGGAATGGTGTCTACTACTAATTTTGAGCGATAGCTATCGTTGCTAAAATCCTTTAGAGGGACAAATTGGATGGTAGTAGAAGTTAAAATTTTGTAAAACTGGTTAATAATAGGCAAATTAACCGTGTTTCCGATCGTTTGACTAATGAACAGAGCCAGCATGACGAATGCTAAAATATATTTTGCCTTACCTTTGTTATAGTTGTTCATTGCAGTTATAGCAAAAATAATCATATTACATACAACAATGTGTGAACAAAGACTTATAATTGATAACTACCTATAAAAAAAAATTGAATATGTTAGTTAAAAAAATCATATTTTTTATTTTTATATCCTTACTGGTTTTTTCAAAATCCATTCATGCCCAGGCTCCTAAACTACTTAAAACAATTATTGTAGATGCAGGCCATGGTGGCGAAGACAATGGAGCGGTGGGTGAATATGAAGGTTCTCTCAGATCAAAAGAAAAAGACGTTACGCTCGCTATTTCCAAGAAATTGGTAGCCGCTCTTCAGCGAGAATTACCTGAGGTAACTACTATCCCTACCCGAACCACTGATATTTTTCAAAACGTAAATGAAAAGGCTAGAATTGCTAATCAATATCATGGTGACTTATTTATATGTATTCATGCAGATTCTGGACCATTAAAAACTGGTAGGCGCCTTATTGGAAGGCATATGGTTACCCGTTATAAAGTAACTTATACTGGAAAGGGAAAGAAAAAAAAGAAAATTAAAACTCCTTATGAAGTTGAGGAAAACCTATATCAATATTACAAGTTACCACTTCAAAGAAGTGGAACAAGTGTTTGGATATTTGCTTCCCATAAAACAAGTGACAAGCTAAAAGCAATTATTGATAATGAAGCTGATTTCAATATTGAAGCCGATGACTCACTCAGTAACAATATTGATTTCAATAGTCCAGAAATGAAGCCGATTGTTGCTATTTATGCAAAAAGATTTCAGTTAAAAAGTATAAATATTGGTATGCTAGTGGAAGATGAAGTAGCTAAAACAGGAAGAAAATCGCTTGGTTTAAATCAACGGCAAGTTGGAATAAGGGTATTACAGTCTACCAATATGCCCGCTATTTTGATTGAGACTGGATTTATTAATAATGAAGAAGATGAACGATACATTAATAGTGAAGAAGGTCAAGAAGAGCTTGCGGTAAGTATAACGCAAGCGGTTAAACGATATAAAAATATCGTCGAAAATGGCAATAATGCTAATGTTCAAGCTGGAAAGTAAGCCATCTTTATTTTTTAGGTCAGCAATTTACAGTGGAAATGTTACCCTGTCTATAATCAGCACTATAATTATTATATATAATTTTGTGATTTTTTACTGGATTAAATGGATTTAATGCCAGCAAATAAATGTGTACTTTTGAAGCTCAATCAACCCTTTTGGCAATATGAATATTTCGAATGAAACTAAAGTAGGTTCGCTTACTGCAATTTCTATAGTATTACTTATTTTAGGATTTAATTTTTTAAAGGGAAGAAACCTTACTGTTAAATCTATGCGTTTTTATGCAATATTTGAAAATATTGAAGGGCTCACTTCTAGCAATGCAGTTATAATTAATGGAAAACAAGTAGGAACAGTTTATAGTACAGACGGTGGTGAGGATATGCGTAAAATTACTGTGGCGCTAACAATGAATCAATCAGTAAAAATACCTGAAAATTCTATTGCAGTAATTACTCCTTCCGTACTGGGGACTACTTCAATAGAAATTAAATTAGGAAATAGTAATTCTTTTAAAAAAGATGGGGATACCTTATCTACTATTGCCTCTAAAGGTATGTTAGCGGACGCATTTCAGAAGATAGATCCAGTATTAATTCAAGTTGCTAATATGGTTCGATCGCTAGATTCAGTCTTAGTCACTATTAATAGTGTATTTGATGCCAATACCAAAAATAATATCAAATCGGTAATCGCTAATTTAAATAATACTACGGCCTCGCTAGCTATATCTTCTGCTTCACTTCAATCAATTCTAAATACGCAAACTGGTGTATTACCCAAAACATTGAATAATATTAGTGACATTACCAGTACGTTGAAAAATAATGATAAAAAAATTGATCAAACAATTGCTAATTTGGAAATAACCACTTCAAAATTCTCTAAATTAGAACTTGAAAAAACACTCACCACTATTGACGGCACAATTAATCAATTGAAAAATACCATTGAAAAAGTGAATAGTGATAAAGGGTCAATTGGTTTATTGATTAATGATCCTAAGTTATACAATAACCTAAGTGCTACCTCTAATAAATTAAATCTACTGTTAGATGATGTTAGGGTACATCCAAAAAGATATATAAATGTATCGGTTTTTGGTAAAAAAGATAAGAATAAACCCCTTACTTCTCCTCTACCTGATACCATTAACGCTCCTTATACAAAATAGTTTTCCCTAATTTAGTAAGCAAAATTGTTTTATTTTTCTAATGATTAACTACCAGTAAGTTTAGAAGGATGTTAGTAAAAATTATCTTATATCTCTTTTCTTAAAATAATTGAATTGAAATTTATCAAACGTTTAAAATATTTATTTTTTTTATTGGTCATGCTGCATGTCCAATTGATATCCTTTGCTCAAGATAGCCTAGTAACTCCCAAAGCAGACACTATTAGAGAAATACAAATTATTCAAGGAAATAGCCTTAGGGAAAAGACTATAGACTCGGTTACACGTTTGCAAACGATAGCTGGTAACGTAATTCTAAAAGAAGGAGTAACACTATTTTACTGTGACAGTGCTACAATCAATAAGGAAACGAATATATTAGAAGCCTTTGGAAATATCCATATCAATCAAAATGATAGCATCAATACCTATTCTCAATATTTAAAATACATTGGAAAAGATCGAATTGCCTTCTTAAAAAAAGATGTAAGATTAACTGATAAGAAAGTCACCTTGTATACCCAAGAATTAGAATACAATCTTGCTACTAGCATTGGTAAATACAAAAATGGCGGTAAGGTGGTAAATGGAAAAACAATACTTACTAGTACTGAGGGAATTTATTATGCTGACACAAAAGATATATTTTTTAAGAAAAAAGTTCACCTCATTGATCCAAAATATGATATAATTAATGATACCTTATTGTATAATACACAAACACAAATTTCCTCTTGGAATACACCTACTTTCATTAAAAGTAAGAATGGTGGGGACATCTATTCCTCTAATGGTAGTTATGACCTAAAAAATGGAAAGGCTTTTTTTGGAAATAGAACCATCATTAAAGATAGTACACGTACTTATGTAGCGGATAAAAGTGCTTATGATGAATTGACGGGTATTGCACAATTAGAAGGCAATGCAATTATTAAAGACAGTGTGAATGGTTATTCAATTTTGGGTAACCAAATTTACTTAGATAAAAATAATAATTCATTTTTAGCCACCCGTAAACCTGTATTGATTTTTAAAGGAGAAGGATATGACAGTACCTATATAGCTGCAGACACTTTATTTTCAGGTGTTGAGAAAAGAGATAGTTTGGGGAGAAAGATTGAAATTTCAAAAGATACTCTCAAAGCAGACAGTGTAATTGATCATTCGAAAAAAATAAATAAAACTAATAAATTAAATAAAGCTGTCAATAAAAATTTGCCTGACAGTCTAAATGGTAAAAAAGATAAAAAGTTTGTAGAGGATTTATCTCTTGTAAAGAATAATTATTCTAAAGACAAGGTTGGGATAAAAAATTTAGATACGTTAATTACCCAAAAAAGACAAATAGATACTAATAAAATATTTAGTGATCAATCAGATACTACCTTAAAACAAAGTGATTTGACTAAAAATGAAGTGAGTAAAAAAGATACCATCATTAGATTTTTCATTGCTTTTCATAATGTTAAAATCTTTAATGACTCTCTTCAATCGGTAGCTGACAGTTTATATTATTCTACCGAAGACTCAATATTTAGATTATTCAAAAACCCTCTAGTTTTTAGCAATAATTCTCAAATAGCGGGTGATACAATTTATATCTATACTAAAAACCAAAAGGCAGATCGTTTATTTGTCTTTGATAATGGAATCATTATCAATAAACTGAATAGTAGAATGTATAATCAAATTGCTGGAAGAACATTAAATGGCTATTTTAAAAATGGTGAACTAGATTATATGAGAGCCAAAGGTTTTCCAGCAGAAAGCATATTTTACCCTCAAGATGATGATAGCGCATTTGTTGGAATGAACAGAAGTAAAGGAGATATAATAGATCTTTATTTTAAGAAAAAAGAAATAAACAAAGTAAAATTTGTCAATAATGTAGAAGGTACGCTATATCCCATTCGGCAAATACCAGAAAAGCAAAGACTATTGAAAAACTTTTTATGGCAAGATAAAAGACGACCAAAGAATAAACTTGAATTATTTGAATAATGAAAATCTTTTCGATTGAACAGATTAAACAATGGGATAATTATACCATAGCCCATGAACCTATTGATTCAATCAGATTAATGGAAAGAGCCGCTGCTGCTTGTTATCAATGGTTGAATGCTAAATATAACTCTCCTCATTCCTATACTATTTTTTGTGGTACAGGAAATAATGGAGGAGATGGATTAGCCATTGCCAGAATGTTGTTATCTTCTGGAAATTCAGTCAATATCTATATTCTAGAAGGTAATAATAGATCTGATAATTTTATAGCCAATTTACACTGTGTTCAAAAAATTACTCATAACCTTCATTTTATTGATTCCGACAGTGTACAATCGATAAAAATCGAAGGTATTGTTATTGATGCTTTATTAGGTTCAGGTGTAACTCGTTCCTTAACTGGTAAAATAGCTGACTTAGTTAATTTAATTAACCTTTCTGATAACACAGTCATCAGTATTGATTTTCCAACCGGTTTATTATCAAATGAAACTTCACTGGGGAATATTATTATTCGTGCAGCTTATACATTAAGTTTTCAGACAATGAAACTAGCCTTTTTAATGCCTGAAAACCATTCTTTTGTAGGTAAGGTTCATTTGCTTGATATTGGACTGAAGCAAGCGTATTATGATTCAACGAGGTCAAATTATAGTTTAATTGACTTTGCAATGGTGAGCTCTATTATTAAACCTAGAAATCAATTTAGTCATAAATACAATTTTGGACATTGTTTAGTTTTTGCTGGGAGTAAAAATATGATGGGCGCTGCCTTACTTTGTTCAAAAGCTTGTTTAAGAGCTGGTTCAGGATTAGTTACCCTTCACACAGAGGTGGCTTCTCAATCAATTGTGCAAATAGCATTGCCTGAAGTTATTAGTAGTACAGAAATCAATTTAGAGATATTATCTACTAAAAAAACAGCTATAGCCATTGGACCAGGTCTTGAAATGTCATTGCACAATACAGCATTGCTAAAAAAGATATTGACTACAGTAAATATTCCACTAGTGATAGATGCAAGTGCTTTGAATATACTAAGTAAAGAAGAGGCACTATTATCAAATCATTTTAAAATCCCCATCATTCTTACACCCCATACCGGTGAATTTGAAAAATTATTTGGTAAAACATCTAATGATTTTGAAAGGTTGCGACTAGCTCAACAAAAAGCAATTGATCTTAATTGTACTATAGTTTTGAAAGGACACTTTACAATCGTTGCTTTTTCTGACGGAGAATGTTACTTTAATACAACTGGAAATGCTGGAATGGCAACTGCAGGTAGTGGAGATGTGCTTACTGGAATTCTTACCGGTTTATTAGCCCAAGGGTATTCAACAAAGAATGCATGTATTTTAGGAATTTACCTTCATGGATTAGCAGGGGACATTGCAGCAAAAAAAATATCTCAAGAATCAATGATAGCAAGTGATATCATTGATTCTTTGGGGAAAGCTTTTATATCAATACAAACTAATATTGCAAATTAAATAAAATTATTTTTTATCCCCTCCAAATACTTTTTTTAAGATTCCAGTAACCTGAGCTGAGGGATCTTTTCGAATTTTTTGCTCTTGCATACCAATGTTTAAAAACAAACCAGCCATAGCTCTTTCTGTTACATAAGCAGTAAGGTCTGGATTTACTTTATCTTTTGAAAATCGATTGTAATTTGAGAATACTTCTTTCCAATATTTTGTAGCATCTGTTTTAAGTAGTGATGCATCTATAACTGGTTTAAATTTTTGAATTAATTCTGATGAAGTTGTTTTTTGTAAATAGGAAGTTGCAGCCATATCATTTCCATTTAAAATTTGAATTCCATCCTGAATACTCATTTGTTTAATGGAAGTCCAAAAAATATCTCCTACTCCACTAGCAGCATCTTCAGCTGCCCTATTCATTGAAAGAATTGCCTTATCAACCAAATTTCCTAGTCCAACAGATCGAAGTTGTTTTTCTGCATTTTGAGCTTCAGCTGGCATTAATATCTTAATTGCAGCATCGTCAAAAAAACCATTGCTCCTACTTAATTTCTTACAACTACTATCTGAACCAACGCGAAGGGCTTCTTTCAAACCTGCTATTATATCATCATTGCTTAAACTAGTAGAAGAAGATTTAGTTAAAAGTTTTGTAATTCCATTTTTACCTGTTGAGTCTTTACTAGTTGCTTTTTTTAAAATACCGCCAATTCCTTGTGCTGATAAATTTCCGTATAATACAATAGATAAAATTTGTAATAAAATAATTTTTTTCATTATATAGAAATTTAAGTAAGATTTAAAAAATGAATGGAATAGGTAAAACCTTTAAATTAATATATATAAAGGTTATCAAAAATAGGACCTAGTTATTTAAAAGAACAATTAAAGTAGGCATTTTATGGAATTTAACAATTCATAAACTTAAAGGTTAGAAAAGCTTCATCTTTCATTTTGAATATCTTCGTTATTAGCACTTTTATTGTCTTACTATCTTCCTAAAATGAATTTTTAAACATATTATTTACTCAAATTTTAAATAATTCACTAAAAACTTATTTTGTTTAGTAATTTTGAAACTTAAATGTAATCTTTTGAAGAGTCAATTTCTATTTATAGCTTGTATTTTAGTATTACTAAGTTGTAATAATCCAACTAACACTTCTACTCCGGTAGAGATTAGTTCTACTCCAACTGGTATTGCAGCACCAATCAATATACCATTCAACATTACTGCAATTTACCCTCACGATACTTCGGCCTATACTCAAGGTCTCGAAATTTATAATGGTAAATTCTATGAAGGTACTGGTGATTATATTAATTCATCAATTAGAATAACTGAAATACAAAGTGGAAAAGTTTTACAAAAGCATTTAATGGGATCTGCTGAGATATTTGGTGAAGGAATTACTATTTTTAAAGATAAAATTTATCAACTTACCTGGAAAAATCATGTAATTAATGTATATGATATAAAAAATATTAACCAGCCGATTAAAACTTTCAATTGGCCCTACGAAGGCTGGGGAATCACTCATAATGATAGAGAATTAATTATCAGTGATGGTTCAGCAAATTTGTACTTCGTAAAACCAGAAGATTGCAGTATTAAAACCACTAAGCAAATCACTGATAACTATGGACCAGTCAAGTCTATCAACGAACTTGAAATAATTGATGGATTTATTTTTGCAAACATTTATGGTAGTGACTATATTATTAAAATTGACCCTTCCAATGGTCATGTAGTAGGCAACATTAACCTTCCAGGTATAATAAAGCAATATGCAAAAGGCTATCAACCAGATGATGAAGAAGTATTGAATGGTATAGCCTGGGATAGTGCTAGTAAAAAAATGTACATTACAGGGAAACGCTGGCCAAAAATTTTTGAAATGACCATTAACTAATTATTTATTTGAAAGATTTTTTATTTTTAAATGCCAATGTTCCCGAATAGATTAACCCCTCTTTGACTGAGGTAAAATATAATTAGCAAAAGGCTAATAGAGAATAAAACTATTGCTGAAATTTTCCAACGTTCAAGAGTCGATTTATTATTATTAAAATACTCCTCCATTTCAATATTAGTACTTTGCTGATCTCCTACTAAAATTTCATGTATAGCTTCTTGTCTAATTACTTTCTCCGCTCTTACGTCGGGAATGAAATTGGAATCTAGAGAAATTGCACTAAAATTTATTAGCCCGTTAGAAACTTTGGTAAAAGTACCAATACCGTCAATAGAAATAGCACCGTCCTTATCCAATTTTTTAATAATAAAATTACTAACGTCGTTTAGTTCAGACGATAAATTAATATCATTAGTATTTGGAATAAATTCAATGCTAAGAGAAGGTGCTTGAATACGCGTATTTAAAAAATCTGCCACAGCAGAATGAGTTACTAAAGACAATGTACCGATTCCAGAAAGTATACATTTTTTATGTAAAAAAAGTGAAGAAGCTATTATTTTGTACATAAGTATTTATCAAATAACAAATATAGTATAATTTAATAAAGGAAATTATTATTAAATTATATATTAAAATTTAATAATAAAACCGCCAAGTAAATTAATCCCATAAATTGGGTAATTATACCATCGCGCGTATTTATTATTTAAAATATTGTTTACATCTATCCAAGCACTAAATCGTTTATTGATTGAATATTCTGCTCCTACACTTAAATCAATACCATTAGAAAGGGATTGATCAACATTATTTTTTAATACAAATGGTGCACCTGTAAAAAACTTAGTAGCTGATTTAATTAGTAATTTATTTGTGGCTTGCCATCGTATAGAATTAATCCATTCCAAAGGAATAATTCCCCAAGGTTTTTGATTATTTTTTAAATCTTGATATCCATTATAGGTGATCCCACTGGAAAGCGTAAATTGATCGCTACTGATGTAACTTAGGTCAGCATGAATACGGAAATTACTAATTTCACTTGCTGAACTAATTAAAAATGATTTATAATCTGAAGCAGTATCATTAATAAAAAGTGGTAAATTATTATATTGGAGATAACTAAATTTAGCACTGAAACTAATATGACTTCCTGAAGAGGATTTAAATCCTACATACAACTCTTTCTCTCGGGTATTTTGCTGTCTTAACAAAGGGCTTAAATAAGGATTAAATAAAGATAAATTTCTGAAGCTATTACTAATCAACTGGCCAGTATAACCAGCTTGAAGTATTAATGGTAAATTATTTAAAATCCCTTGACCATAGAAATTAGGAAGTAATACAAATTGACCATCATCCCAAGATGGATTTAAACCACCGTGAAGAGTATATAAATTGTTATTAAAAATAAATTCTGGAGAAAATTGAAACAACGTGTTATTAAAATGAATATTATCAATTAAATTTTTAGACGTGTAAGCATTAATATCAGCTTTGGCTGATAAGCTAACAGAATAAATATCGCTTAAGGACTTTTCAACAGGGACAGTAAATTTGAAAGAATTTTCTTTTAATTTAAGGGAGTTGTCGAAAAATGAAAATTGAACAATGGGAGAATAATTAATACGCCAATCATTTACTACTTTATTTCTAATGCCTATACTAGCATGAAAATCATTGAAATTTTGTAGAAGATCCTGCTTTTTATAATTAAATAATGAATGATCATAACCATACAAATAATTATCTTGAATAGTCAATCCCATGTTACCAAATACTTCGTTGGAAGGAGAAAAATAACTTCCGCTAAACGTAGATTTAAACTGTGAATAATCTTGATTTTCAATGGCACCCTTAGCGGAGAAATAATTAGCGGAAAAGTTAAACAGGCTATTTATTCCATTACCAAAATTTACATTCGCAGTAGCAAAAGGGGAAGAAAGATTACCATAACCGAGTTTCAAGAAATTCCTAATACCTAACTGCAAAACAGAATCTATAGGTAAAGCTAAAGGCTTAAGTGAAACAGGTTGATAGCTGAAAAATAAATTATAAGAAGGAATAGTATAAGGAGCTAAATTTTTGGTTGAATCAGCGATTAAGTAAGAAGCAGAAAAATTTAATTTTGGAGAATTTCGTATTTCAGGTTTAAAACTAGAAATAATATCAATCGTCTGTTTTTTAGTGGTATCTTTTTGGGAATATACCGGTATACAAAATAAAAAAAACAAGATCCAATTTAGTAAGTACTTAATATGCATAATAAATATATATTATTTTACTTTAGAACCTGATTTTTCTTCAATTACCGCTTTATCTAATTTAACTTTCGCCTCATTTTTAAGTTCTAGAATAACCGAATTTTTAAAAACGCTTTGATAGGTTGCCTTAGCATTAAAATAATCCTTTTGTTGCAAATAAATATCCCCTATCAAAATATATGCTTTGGTTAACCAGAAGTCATAATTACCCGTTTCTTTAATTGTGGACAAGGCAGCTTTTTCAGCATCCGAATAATTTCCTGATAAAAAATAACAGTTAGCTAATTCATACCTTGCTTCTGCTCCCCATGCAGATTTGTTAATCAACATACAAGATTTAAAGGAGGCAATAGCAGATAAGTAATCAGTATTAACTTGTTGAGACTTACCTAAAACCAAAAAAGCAATCGATTTATCATCGGTACTAAGTCCTTTTTGAAGTATTAATTTATTGGCAACTTCATTAGCAGTAGCGTAATCTTTTAACTGATAATTGCAACGAACTAAACCCCTTAAAGCTTCTAATTGATAATCCTGACTGTTAGTAAATTCCAATAAAGAAGTAAAATTATTCTTGGCATTTAAATAATTCTTCAATTCAAAATAATTAATTCTTGCAGAGAATAATGAGGCATTTTCAAAAAAATTACTATACCCATTTTTGATAATATTATTGTAAGCTATTAAAGCCTTATCCCATTCTTTATTTCTTGAATAACAATCCCCTACCATAAAATAGGCAGGCAAAATAAAACTTCCAGTTGGATATTTAGTTAGATAATTATTTAAACTTGATTTAGCAGATGAAAAGTCATTTGAATTATATTTTAATTCTGCAGATGAAAATACAAGTGAATCAGCTTCATTAATAGAAATTTTCATTCCATTTTTACGCATAAAATCTACGTATTCGCTGGTTTTGTTTTCTTCAACATAAATGTTCCTAATGGTTTCTACTGCCTCTTCAGCTTCTGCTGATTGAGGATAAAGCTCAATTAATTGCTGATAATATGCTAAAGCCTTGCTGTTGTCATTCATGTTATAATAACTAAGTCCAAGTTTTAAAAATGCAGCTGGTTTTAATCCTTCTGCAGAAGATGAATTCACTACCACCATTAGAACTGGAATAGCTTCTGAAAATTTTTCATCTGACATATAAGTGGAAGCTATTTCTATATTAGCAGTAGAAATTAAATTGCTATTAGGAAATTTTTTAATTAATTCTTTTAGCATTAAAATTTTAGCTTCTGAATTTTTTATACCTGCTATTAATGCTTTTTGAAACAGGGCATAATCACTTTGAGGTAAAGCATTATTAATGATTTGCTCATAGATAAGATTTGCCTTAGAAAATTCCTTTAGCATAAAATAACAGTCACCTGAGCGCAAAAAAGCATCTTGTTGTAAAGTGGTTGTTTGAGGACCTATTTTAGTAATAGATTCAAAATAGAAAACTGCCTGTTTGTAATTTTCCTTTTTAAGTTGACAAAATCCAAGGTTATATTTTGCAGTAGTAGGATTTGCTTCACCTTGAGCACCAGCTCCACTTTGTAAATAACAAGTGAGTGACTTGATTGCCTCATCATATCTCTGTCCTTGACAAGCTATTTCACCTTTCCAGAAATTAGCAAATGGGGTTACTTTTGATACTGGAAGACTTAAAATTTTATTTAATAATTCTTCTCCCTTACCAAATTGCTGATCATTTACATATTCCACTGCTTTGCCATACAATATACGTGGATAAACCTTTTGCATCAAAGTGGTTTGCTTTTTAAATGATTCGTACAACAATAATGCTTCGGTAAAATTATTAGTCTGATCTAATAAATTGACAATAATTTCAATGGCTTCGGTATAAAATGATGAAGACGGGTAAGTGGCAATAAAAGATTTCATTTCTTTCAACGCTACATCCTGAAATCCTAATTCGTAAGAAAGTTTAGCATAATTAAAAAGTGATATTTCTTGTTGCTGCTTGTTGTTACTATTCAATGCGCAATATTGAAAGGCATTTTTTGCATTCGCTTTTTGATTAGTTTTCAAATAACAATCACCCAACAAATACATGCTATTTTGACCTAAAGAATCGCTAACACCACTCAATTGTTTAAAACCTTCTATAGCTTTTAATAGTAAGTTTGATTTATAATAACAATAGCTTAATTCGTAGACTATCTCCTTGCTTACTTTATTGGTATTTTTTATATAATTTTCTAATAATGGAAACGCTTTAGTATACAATTCTTTTTCAAAATAGATTTGTCCCATTAATTGATTTAGTTCATTTGCGTAGAATAATTCACTTTTATTAGAGATACTTTCTGCGTATTTAAGGGAGGCATCTTTTTTTTGTTGAAAATAATAAATCTCAGCTATGTAGTAGGGTACTATGTTTTTATACGCTTCATCTTTTTCAACTATTTTAAATGATTTTAATGCCTGATCATAAACGTGATCAAAATAACTAATGAATCCAAAATAATAATTAGCAGGTATATAATATTTACTTTCAATCAATTGCTGAATTTCATTGAATAGTGGTTTAGCCTCTTTCAACATTTTTAGATTGAAATAGCAATAGGCCATTTCAAATTTAGCATTTCCTATTTCTTCATTATTTAGATTTTCTACGCCAGCTGCTTTGTAACTATCAAGTGATTTTTTAAAGTCGTTCTTCTTGAAATAATACTGCCCTAAATGGTAATTCATTTGTTCCTTTCTTGGCTTATTTAAAATCAAATTTAAGTAATGAGTAGCTTGATCTTCTGCTATTGGTATAGCTAACTTAAGACCTGTAACGATATAGAAGAAATCTAGATCTTCTACCCAATAGGTTGGATATTGATTAGCATGTTGAGTGTTTTGAAATTTTAATTCTTGCAACAAAGGATAAACAACTGCAAATTGTTGATTTTTAAACAATTCACTAGCTTCTTTAAACTTTTTCTCCGCATCGGTAAAGGAATGATTTAATTGGGAAAATGCGGGTATCGAAATAAGGACAGAAAAAATTAGCAAGGTCAATAATTGCTTCATCGTATTAATTATATCGATCATTTAAAGGATGTTGTAAAATTAACTATATTGCTACTCGATTTTACACCAATTTTCATTGGTTTGTTAATAAGTGGATAACTGATTTATACTGAACGAAAATGATTTTGAAATACTGTTAATAAAATGACAAATAATTGTTATTTAACTATAAATTTGACTAAATAAATTATAACCAATGAAAAGACTATTATCTATTAAGTATAGTGCAGGCGCATTTTCTGCGGCAATGTTATTTTTAAGACTTGGCTTGGGATTTTTAATGATGGCTCATGGGTATGATAAATTACTTCGCTTTAGCTCTTTACATAATACTTTTCTAAATTTTATGGGAATTGGTAGTACTTTTTCTCTCACCTTAGTAATTTTTGCTGAATTTTTCTGTTCACTCTTTCTAGTGCTGGGGCTATTCACTAGATTATCTGTACTACCATTAATGATTACCATGTGTGTTGCTCTATTTCAAGTTCATCATGGGGAAGTTTTTGGAAAAGGAGAAACTGATGCCTTGTTTCTAACTAGCTATATCGTTTTATTATTTTTGGGTCCTGGCAGAGTAAGTGTAGATAGTATGATCAGTAAATAATAGATCATTAGGCAATTTTTATTTCAGTAAAAATTACAATTACTTTTTTTAAAATATTATCAATTTGTATACGACTGAAACAAAAATAAGAATTCATTATGCGCTAACAGATCAAATGGGTGTAGTATACCATGGTCATTATGCTCAGTTTTATGAAATAGGAAGAGGTGAGGCAATCCGAGAAATAGGTTTCACTTATAAAGACATTGAAGCGATGGGGATTATTATGCCTGTAGTAGATATTCATAGTCGATTCATACGCCCTGCTAAATACGACGACCTAATTACTGTAAGGACTACTTTAAGAGAATTACCAATTCATCATAAAATCGTTTTTCATTCAGAAATATTTAATGAACAAGGTGAACTGATAAATATTGGGGATGTAACCCTCTACTTTATGGAAGCGAATGAAATGAAAAAAAGCCAAATACCTTCTGCGCTTAAATTAAAACTAGAAAAATACTTTAAGCCAGTTTAAATTCTATTATAATCAGGTTTCCAATGCTGAATCGACTGTTTAATGGTCGTTGGTTTTAAATTTTCTTTAATCGCCCTGTCAACTAATTCAACAAATTCCTCATCTGGAGCAAATCGCAAAGCGATAATTTGACGTAAGGTCAATCTATTATCTAACAATTTACCTGTAATCGTAAAATAACGAAGGTTTTCTTCTGCCCGTATTGCTCTGTCTTGAGCACCAAGAGAAAAGGTTCTAATAAACCAAAAAAAGAAGAACCCGATTATCACCAACAACAGTATTATACTTGACTCTAACAAGTTATTTCCATTATAAACAGAACGAATAAAATTGATCATGGCACCTATAAAACCAATCAATAATAGTACAGCAGTTACCCCATGAAATAAAGGGACTAATTTGGGATGATTCTTAAAATTTTGTTCTTGCATTATCTGTTATTTTGATAAATATACTATTATAATTCAATTATAATTGTAAAGCTTTAATAGTACGAATCAAATTTTTAATACTAATTTTTGTCTTGTAAAGTGTGATAGATAAGATTTTAGAGTTAGGTATAACTAAACTTTGAAAAGTTATCAATCAAACTTTTATATTAAATTTGTATTTAAACGATCAGTTTATTTTCATGATTCAAACTAGTATTATAACCATTGGAGACGAGTTACTCATAGGGCAAGTTATTGATACGAACAGTGCTTGGATGGCTCAACAATTAAATAAATCAGGTATAAGAGTTGCTCGTCGTATAGCAGTAGGTGATGTATGGGATGAAATATGGACCGCCTTAGATGAAGAAAGCAAACATGCAGATATCATCTTGATAACTGGTGGTTTAGGACCTACTGCTGATGATATTACTAAACCACTTCTTTGTAAATATTTTTCAGGAAAAATAGTAGTTGATGAGGGTGCTCTTCAAAATGTTATTACTATTTTTACTAATATTCATAAACTGCCTATATTAGAAAGAAATCTAAAACAAGCTGAAGTACCAGACAATTGCAAAGTTTTATTAAACAAAAGAGGTACTGCTCCTGGAATGTGGTTCGAGAAAGGAGGTAAAATATTTGTCAGTATGCCAGGAGTTCCGCATGAAATGAAAGGAATGATGCTAGATGATGTAATTCCTCTTTTAAACAATTATTTTCAATTTCCTCATATAGCTCACCGAACTTTATTGACTGCTGGTGTGGGCGAAAGTTTTCTTGCAGAGATGATGACAGATTTTGAAAAAGAACTCCCAACACATATTAAGCTAGCTTATCTGCCCAATTATGGAATGGTTCGTTTGCGCCTATCCTCTACTGGCTCAGCTATTCAATCTACAGAAGATGAGATTCAACATTACTTTATAAATCTTCAAAAAATTGTTGCTGAATTTTTAGTTACTACTGAAGATGAACCAATGCAACAAGTAGTTGCTAATCTTTTAAAAGCTAAGCATCAAACTATTTCAACCGCTGAAAGTTGTACAGGTGGATATATTGCTCATTTATTGACAGAAAAAGCAGGTGCATCTTCCTATTATAGTGGAAGCATCATTAGTTATTCCTACAATGCAAAAGAATCGCTTTTAGACGTTAATCATTCAATATTAGAATCAAAAGGTGCGGTAAGTGAAGAAGTAGTCATTCAAATGGCTAAAGGGGCTCTTCAATCACTTTGTACAGATTATACAATTGCCGTGTCTGGAATAATGGGACCTGATGGTGGTATGAAAGATAAACCAGTGGGTACCGTTTGGATAGCTGTAGGTAATTCAGATAAAATACTTACTGAAAAGTTTACTTTTCGTTTTGATCGAACAAGAAATATCGAACTTACTGCTTCCACTGCGCTTAATATGTTAAGAAAATATATTCTTTCGCTCAGTTAATAAGATAAGGGATTATTTATACTCCCATTTATTGTTACTTACCTTTATATATTTGATAAATAATTTATATGTATAAGTAACATTTGAATAGTATTAGAGGAAATAATTACCTTTAATTAGTAATAAAATCAATTTAAGCATCACCTTTGACTAAATTGCTATTGATTAAATTAAAAATACAAATTTCAATATGGCTTTAGTAGATCTGATTATGCCAAAATTAGGGGAGAGTATCATGGAAGCTACCATTTTAAAGTGGCATAAAAAGCCTGGCGATACTGTTCAAGAAGATGAGACTGTTTTAGACATAGCAACAGATAAAGTTGATAGTGAAATACCTTCAAGTGTTCAAGGGGTAATTGAGGAAATTATATATCAAGAAAATGACATAGTACCCATTGGCACAGTGATAGCTACTATTAGGGTGAAAGAAGGAGATAATATTGTTCGAAAAAACATTTTACCCGATACACAAAAACCTATCAATAATGAGGAAAAGATTGACATAGAAGTTCCTTATTACCCTCCTGCAAATAATGAAACTTTCAAAAAAAGTTCAGAAAATGATACCAACCGCTTCTATTCACCTTTAGTAATTAATATTGCCCAGCAAGAAGGAATTAGTATGTTAGAATTGGAAAATATAGTAGGAACTGGTCAGGATGGAAGAGTGAGTAAGAAAGATATTCTAGCCTATGTAAAGGAAAAAGTAAATAAATTAGATTCAGAATATTCTAACACATCAATTAGTAGTTTTTCTCAAAAAGAGTTTACTAATCAATCCAAAGACGAAAATATTTCTACCCCTTCAATCCATTATGATAATAAAGCAAATACCGAAATTATAGAAATGGATCGAATGAGAAAGCTCATTTCAAATCACATGGTTGAAAGTAAAAATACTAGTGCTCATGTGACGAGTTTTGCAGAATGTGATGTAACGAATATGGTAGTTTGGAGAGAGAAAATAAAAAAAGATTTCGAAAATAGAATAGGTGAAAAAATAACCTTTACTCCTTTATTTATTGAAGCTATAGTAAAATCAATAAAAAAATATCCTTTATTAAGTAGTTCAGTTGTTGGCGATAAAATTATTGTTAAGAAAAATCTGAATATCGGAATGGCTACTTCATTGCCAGATGGGAATTTAATTGTACCAGTAATTAAAAATGCGGATCAATTAAATTTAATTGGCATAACTAAACAAGTTAATGGATTAGCGAATGCTGCTAGAACTGGAAAACTAAAACCAGCTGATACAGCTGATGGAACGTTTACTTTAACTAATATTGGAACCTTTGGAAGTATTATGGGAACTCCTATTATTAACCAACCACAGGTAGCAATTATGGCAAT
>CANCRO010000005.1 GCA_947380605.1 Chitinophagaceae bacterium | reverse complement strand
GATCCTTTTTTCTCTATATGGCCTATTCTCGCTTCCGTATTGCTAGTTTTTTTTAAAACAAAAATTTCGTATCGGAAAAAAATTTGGCAGTTAGGGTTGGGGTTAAGTGTCTTCTATTTAATGTATTGTCTCTTTAATAAGTCCAAGATTGATGGTGAGGTGAAAAGTATTTTAAAGCAACAACAAGTTGTTTATACTAGGTATTTTACTAGTCCTGCGCCACTTCAAAATTGGTTATGGTATGTAGTGGCTGGTTCTGATAGTGGTTATCATGTTGGGTTTCGTTCACTATTGGATAGTGAAAAAAAGATCCATTTTCATTTTTTTTCTCGAAATGATTATTTGTTAAAACCTACCAATGGGGGAGAAGGGTTAACTAAATTAATTCGATTTTCTCAACAGTTTTATACAGTAGAAAAATTGGGGGACAGTTTAGTTTTTAATGATTTACGTTTTGGTCAAGTAATGGGATGGCAAAATCCCCTTGGAAAATTTGTATTTCATTATTATATACTTCATCCAGCTGATAACAGGCTTGTTGTTCAGCGTGGAAGATTTGAAGGATGGAATGTTACTAATGCTCAATTTTATGTAAAAAGAATTTTGGGCCATTAGCTTTTATCAATAGCTGCTTTTATTTCTCTTAGCAGCAGTTATTTCGACTCTAGACTTTTCTTGTCATTTTCTATTCCTATTCAAAATCTATAAAGTAATTATCTAATCCAGCACTTCTGGCTTTGAATACTTCAAAATGAGCCTTATCAATTTATTTAGTGACTGTTGTCATTATTATAGCTATAGTTAAAAGGTAGTTTTATTAGCTAATGAATCTTAAGATGCTAAGTTTCTAGAAAACTTGTTACAAGTAAGATTTAAGTAGCATAAATAATTACACATGTATGAATAGATTACTTGCGCCTGAAATTCACGAAATAATTGATCTAGTTAACTATCGACCTGCTGTTTCTATTATCATGCCTTTTGAACCAAAAATGAGTTCAAAAGCTGAGATACAACATTGCCTAAAGGTTGCGGTAGATAGTGTAGAGAGAGAATTGAAGGAAAACTATTCAATGGAGATGACTTCTTTGATATTACACAAGCTAACTAACATTATAAAGAAGCTCAATTATAATACCCATAAGTGTAGTATCGCTATCTATGTGTCTCCAATATTCGAAAAAGTATTGTACCTAGATATTGCGGTAGAGCAAAAAACGATTATTGATGAGTCTTTTGAAATTAGAGATTTAGTGTATAGTAAAAAAAATTCCCATAAATACCTAGTTCTGCTGATAAGGGAAAATGAAAGTGTTATTTATTTTGGTCATTCATCTTCATTAGTTAGAATTGTCTCTAATCAACCTGAATTAATCAATTATGATGCTAAAGACTATTTAAATGAAGGTTTTGGTTTTTCTGAAAATTCTTCCCTTAAGAAAATAAGTATTATAAGGTTTTTGAACCAAATTGATAACTCCTTACCTATTATACTTCCGGCATATCGATTGCCACTTTTTGTAGTAGGAACAGAAAGCTTATTGGGTCATTTTAAATTGCTTACTAAGCATGCCGGTATGGTAGTTGATTTTTTGCTTATAAATGATGAGAAAATTTCTAATGATGCTTTGAATGAAGTTTTATTGCCTTCCATTTCAGATTGGAAAAAAGTTAAACAAAAGGATATACTAAATAGATTGGATCAGGCGGCTAGTAAAAATAAACTGGCCATTGGTATGACCAATGTTTGGCGGGAAGCAATGAAAAGAAAGGGTCGTCTGCTAGTAGTTGAAAAGAATTTTAAATATGCTGCACAACTTGGTAATGGAACTGATTTATTGGAAGAATTGTTAGCACCTTATAATAAATTTTCTTACATAAGAGATGCGGTGGATGATGTGATGGAAAAAGTACTTGAAAATGGAGGAGATGTTGAGTTTGTAGATGCTGAAGTGTTAAAGGATTATCAACATATCGCTTTAATAGATTTTTTTTAAAACTAGTTGTCGCTTTCAGATTTTATCAATCAAATTTAAATAGTAGAAAATGAAAACATTAATCGTAGTTACTGACTTTTCCCCAACAGCCTCAAATGCAGTTAATTATGCTGCTGATATGGCCTTAACAATCAATGCAACTCTTTTGATATTACATGTATATCAATTACCCGTTATTTATCTTGAAGTACCTTTGGCCTATACCGAAGATGAAATGCGACATGATGCAGAAAAGAGTATCCACCGTTTGAGAAGTCAATTATTATTGAAAAGAGGAGCTAAATTAAAAGTTGACACTTCGCTCAGATTAGGTGAATTTTTTGATGAGTTACAAGCTGAATGTAAATCGGTTAAGCCCTACGCTGTTGTAATGGGAAGTCAAGGCACTACTGCTGCTGAAAGATTATTTTTTGGTGGACATACAGTTTATGCAATGAAACATTTGGCTTGGCCTTTGATTACCGTTCCAATTGATGCAACATTTTCTACCATTAAAAATATTGGCTTAGCCTTTGACTTTGAAAAAGAAGTAGATGAAACACCTGTTGAAGAAATTAAAATTTTATTAAAAGATTTTTCTGCTGAGCTTCATGTACTCAATACTGGTAAAGAAACCTATTTTAATCCTGATACTGTTTTTCGATCTAAAGTACTGGAAGACATGTTGGCTCCTTTGCTTCCTCACTATCACTTTATTTCAAGTGATCAAATTGATCAAGGAGTCATGGATTTTTCTATTAAAAATAAGATTGATTTATTAATTGTATTGCCTAAAAGGCACAGTTTTTTCGATAAACTAATTCATAAAAGTCAAAGTAAGCAGTTAGTACTGCATAGCCATGTTCCAGTAATGGCAATTCATGAGACCTAGATTATCAAGGAACAATATTTTATCTTTAAAAATATTTAGCATTAACTCTTTTATAAAAATCCTTCAATTTATTTAATCAATCTTTTCTAAAAAAAAACGCCCTAATTTAAATTAAGGCGTTTTTTAAAATATTATTTTGTAACCTTCAGTACCCCTCGCATTACCATAAAATGTCCTGGAAATGAACAAATATACATATAGTCTCCAGGTACAGATGGTGCTGTAAAGTAGATAGCATCCGACTCTTTTGGTTGCAGTATACGAGTATGATATAAGATATCACTAGTTTTCGGGATATAGTTTAATCGTTCTCCGTTCAATCCCATTTTAGCGGCTAACATTCCAACATTATCTGCTGTACCGGGTTTGGTAATAACCAAATTATGTAGCATGTCATCATTGTTATTGAAAATGATTTTAACTTTCATTCCTGCAGTTACTGTAATGGTTTCAATATCAAATTTCAACCCCGGTTTTGTAGCGATGGTATAAGTTCGGTCAGGACCACCTTTCCATTCTTTGGGCTGACTTTTACTCGACTTTTCAATTGGTTTGGATGGCATCTTCATATCTTCCATATTATGTTGATGCATAGGTGCTGTGGCAATCACTTTGTTTTTATCGGTAATGATTAATTGCTCATTTTCTGGAAGTCTATTTAATGTATAGTAGCCATAGTTATGAAGTAGTGCAAATGAAGAATCGGCTGACCTGATTCCTTCAGCCCTTATCTCATGAATATATCCTAGTTTCATACTATCTAATACCAATCTAACTTTTAAACGGTCAGGGGATACTTCAATAGCTTTTATACTTCTTGCATTCTGATTGATTACTGGACTTCCATAAATATGATGGTACTGGTAAGTGAATGTTGAAAAACTCCAAGAAGCAGGGTTACGGGCAGTCATTTCATTGATGGGTTGTGTAAAAGTAACTTCAAAGCCATCTGATTGTGCATCTACTTTTTTCATTTCAAAGGGAATTTTTCCATTCCATGTCAACTGTTGTAATCCGAATTTCTTTCTTCCTGTTGAACTCCAACCTCTTGAGGTCATACCAACAAACATACTTCCATCAGATCCCCAATTCATCCGAAGAATCCCAGATGAAAACCCTTCTCTAAAAGGAAATACAATCCCTTGATATACACCTTTAATTCTTTCAAGATATACACGCATCAATTTACTTTGGCCTTGGTCACCTACAAATAGTTGTCCATCAAAAGGACCCATAGATCCCTTTGAGTCATAACTTAATATTCCAGAGGTTGAAATACCTAGTATGGTGTGAGGAAACCAAACAGAAGGAGTTTTTAATCCAGGCACTCTCTTGGCCACTTCATATTTTGGTTCATGTGTATCAGGAATATCCTCAGTGCGAAGTTTTACTGGTGAGCCAGGTTCTGCTGCCCAAACTAACCCTGCAGTATTACCCATAAAATCTCCTTTTTCTGCATGGGTTATACTTCCTGACCCTACCCAATCGCCCTGATTTTCAGCATAAAATAAATCGCCATTATTATTCGTATTTAATCCTGCTGGAGAACGTAAGCCGGTTAAAAATGGTTCCATTTTACCATCTTCTTTAATCTTCAACATCCACCCGTGCCATTTAGCGATACTGGCACCGTGTCCTATCCAAGCTACGTTTAGATTGACCATCATATTACCCTCTTTATCCAAAACTGGACCGTAAGCGTATTCATGATAGTTTCCAGACAGTGGCCATGAATAAACTGTTTTATATTCATCCGCTTCTCCATCATTATCTAAGTCACGAAGTCGGGTAAGTTCGGCTCTTTGTGTAAGATATAAATCTCCTTTAATATAATTTAATCCCAACGCTTCATGTAAACCTTGGGCAAATAATTTATATCTAGGCATCAAACCATTTTTCATGTAAGGGTTTGAAATAATCCATACTTCACCATGACGGGTCGAAACAGCTAGTTTGTCATTTGGTAAAAATGCCATGCCACCCACTTCTAACGCTATATTTTCAGGTATGGGTACAGTTTTTATTTCATAAAAGGTTTCTTCCTTTTGTAGGCGAGTCACTAATTCAGGTTTACGCTGGGCTTCACTAATTATTGGACTGCTAATGAATAGCAAGTAAATACATTTTTGTAAAGCGCTATATAATTTATTGTTTTTAAATAGTTTCATTGTAACAATATTACCAGGTGATTGAATAGGATAAAGATGCAGTATTGACAGGGATTGCAACAATCAATTCTTGTCCAGTGGATGATTTTCTAATCACTGGATTTAAACTGTCTTCTACTGAAATGTAATAATTTTTATTTCCAATTGCATATAACCCTTTGCTAATTAATTCAATTTGAGTAGCTGAAGCTAACTGAAAGTATAAACTTTCTGGAGCTCCGGTGATTTGTATTTTCCTTAGCAAGGTGGTTGCATTGGGGGATGATATTTTATCATTCACATTCATTGAATTAATAGCATATTGGAATGTTGGAAACTTATTGGCATCTAAAACATATCCTTTATTCTGAAAATCATCGAAAGGAACTGAACTAGGCCATTGTTCTTGTGGAGTTTTTAAAACCGCAAGGGGTGGTGCGTCTGAAAGAGTAATCACTGCTCCAAGGGGTTTAGCTAATTGAGGTTCGCCTCTTTCGAGCCACATATCTGTTACGTCTAAAAAATCTCCACGCCAAATTTGAAATAATGCCCCTTGCTTTAAATCATAAGAGAAATTTAATTGATTGGGGTTACCTACAGAAATCACATGAGTAAGTTTTTTATCTCCATAGTTTAAAAAGCTTCTGAGTAAATAGGGTTTCCCTGCTGGATTTAGAGTAATTGGGTTTTCAGGAAGCTTAGTCTTTTTTGTTATTTCATCAGGTGTTGAGAAACTAATATTTCTAAAGGCAACATTTCCATGATCTCCTTGTAACATTAACGGACCTGTTGGTTGCTCATCCTCATAAAATGATGACCTAGTAGGACCAGTTACTTTTACCTGTGCTTGAATTAGCGCGCCATTTAAATATACCTGTTCAAAAATAGCAGCTGAAATTTTTTCTCCTTTGGCATTAAATTTTGGCGCACGAAAAATTACTTTTAAATGTTGCCAAAGTCCCGGTGCTTTTGCTGCATTCATTAAAGGTGCAATACCCTCAAAGCCCTCATTATTTTTTCCTCTACGATCATCCCATCTTTGATAAATACCTCCACAGTCAGAAAAAGTTGGATTAGGTATTGCCCAACTATCAAATAATTGAACTTCATAGCGACCTTGTAAATACACTCCTGAATTTGAATTTTTTGCCATCATAAAATCTAGTTCTAAAACAATATCTCCAAAACTTTCTTTCGTAATCAGGTGCGAATGATTTTTTGGACTCACCATATTCACAACAGCTCCAGTACCGCTAATGGAATGAATCTCTCCCTCTTTATTAAAATCAGCTCCCGCATCTGATGAAATTATCCAGTTTTTTCCGGACTGCTGAAAAGCGTCTAGATTGGTTAAAGGAATCACTGAGACTGATTTTTGTTGCTGGCTGAATGATGAGAAGCAGGAAAATATTCCCCAACATAAAATAGAAGCCAATCGATTTGTTTTTATCATAGTTTATTATTTAGTAATGAATGGTACTGAATAGTTTCAAAATTGCTTGAATGTTAATTGAATGTTTTCTGAATTTTGGATGAATGAGTGGTAGGTCAAAATAAATTATCACCAATTCAACCATTTACAAGATACGGGATATTTTAATTCACCTATTTTAATGAATCCATAAACTGAGTTAAGTGGTAAAAAAATTAAATCGACTAGGTGTATTAGTTATATTAATAAATTTTACATTTTGAACTAAAATGTGTAACTTGATAGAGGATTAATTCCCTATTTAAATGGTTACCTCTTACTCGTCTAGCCTAAAGATTTTTTTAAGGGAGGCTGGAGATATCGCTAGATTTACCCGACGTTTTTTTTCTCAATGGTTTAGACCTCGTTATGAAATAGCTGAATTGCTTCGGCAATGTTTTGTTATAGGGTATCAATCACTTCCACTAGTAGGGTTAACCGCTTTTATATTAGGATTGGTACTCACCATTCAGTTGCGCCCTTCTATGGAAGATTACGGTGTAGCCGCCCAGTTACCTGCTATTGTTGGAATCGCAATTATTCGGGAAATAGGACCAGTAATTGTTGCCTTGATATTTGCAGGAAAAATCGGAAGTAGTATCGGTGCTGAATTAGGTTCAATGAAAGTGACCGAACAAATTGATGCAATGGAAGTTAGTGGTACAAATCCATTTAAATATTTGGTGGTTACAAGGGTATTGGCTGCTACATTAATGTTACCCATTCTTGTATTATTAGGAGATTGCGTTTCATTGTATGGGTCCTGGATAGGGGTTAATATCCGAGGAAATACTAGTTTCTATTTATTTTGGACTCAAGTTTTTAATAACATCACGTTTAGCGATGTATTACCTGCTTTTATTAAAAGTTATTTTTTTGGTTTTGCAGTAGGTGTAATTGGATCTTATAAAGGTTTTAAAAGTAATAAAGGGACCGAAGGTGTTGGGCGCTCAGCAAATTCTGCGGTAGTGGTTTCATCTGTTGTGATTTTTATCATTGATTTGTTGGCTGTTCAAGTAACAGATGTGCTTGGTTTAAATTAATCAAAATGTCTAAAAGTACTTTATTGAATATTGACCAACCAATGGCTCCATCAAAAGCATCCATACTTTCGATTGAACATCTTTATAAATCATTTGGTAATAATAAGGTGCTAATTGATTTTAATCTTGAATTAGAAAAGGGAGAAAATGTAGTTGTTTTAGGAAAATCAGGTTCAGGCAAATCCGTTCTTATTAAATGTATCATTGGTTTACTTACTCCTAATGCTGGTAAGATTAAAATGTTTGAAAATAATATTCCTGATATCAGTAATGAGGTATTGGATAAAATAAGGGCGAAGGTTGGTTTTTTATTTCAAAGTAATGCCTTATACGATTCCATGACGGTTAGGGAAAACCTAGAATTTCCGCTTCGAAGACATTGGATATCGGTTACTCAGCAACAGGTAAATAGCATGGTTGAAGAAGCGCTAGAGGAAGTTGGCTTAACCCATACGATCGATAGCATGCCAGCTGAATTGTCAGGAGGAATGCGAAAAAGGATTGCGTTAGCTCGGACATTGATATTAAAACCAGCCATCATTTTGTATGATGAGCCCACTACAGGGCTTGATCCGATAACTGCTAAGGAGATTATAAATCTTATGATTAAAATAAGAAATCGATATTCAACTACCTCACTAATTATTTCTCATGATATGAACTGTGTAAGGTTGGCAAGTAGTAGGGTAGTCATGTTGCTTGATGGAAGATGTTATGCTAATGGAACCTACGATCAATTAGCAAAAGAAACCGATAGTAAAGTGAAACAATTTTTCGAATAATAATTAAGAATGGAAAATCGAGCAATCAATAATATTAAGTTAGGCGTATTTGTCTCAGGAGGTTTATTATTTCTAGTAGTACTCTTATATATGATAGGAGCCAATAGAAGTTTATTTGGAGCTACCTATATATTGAAGGCAAGGTTTGAAAATGTTCAGGGATTAGTCAGTGGAAACAATGTTCGATTTTCAGGAATTCAGGCGGGGACAGTTAAAAATATTCAAATATTGAATGATACGGTTATCGAGGTAGTAATGGTAGTTGATAAAAAAATGCAAGCAATCATTCGGAGTAATGCTTTAGTTTCAATTGGAACGGATGGGTTGGTGGGCAATAAAGTAGTGAATATAGTACCATCTAAGGTCTCGGCTGCCTTAGCAAAAGAAGGAGCAATTTTGTTGGTAAAAAGAGCAGTGAGTCCTGATGAAATGTTGCAGACCCTTTATACTACAAACAATGACATTGCAGTGATCGCTGCCAATTTAAAAATGACGGTGCAAAGGATTAATTCTAGCACTGCTATTTGGACTTTATTATCTGACCCCTACATTCCGAAAGATATAAAGCTTTCTATTGCTAAAATTCATGAAGCTACAAGTAAGGCCGCTAGCATCACGAATAATTTGGATAAGATGATAGATGAGGTTAAAAATGGGAAGGGCCTTCTTGGGAAGTTGATGACCAATGATACGGTGGCAAACAAGTTTGGAAATATTGTTTTGAAAATAAATTCGGTAGGAGAGCAAGTGGACGCTCTTGCTGGAGAAATTAGGGGGTTGGTTAATCATTTTAATCAGGATGTAAAAGCGGGTAAAGGCCCTTTCAATAGTTTATTAAGAGATTCTTTGTTATCGATGAAATTAAGTAATAGTTTAGATAATATTCAGCAGGGTACGGAGGGTTTTAATCAAAATATGGCAGCAATAAAACATAGTTTTTTATTGAGAGGTTACTTTAAAAAAATGAGAAAAAGGGCTCAGAAAAATATTGACAAATAACATTTGTTTAGACTACATTTTTCCATCTTGCAAGCTTAGGTAAATAGGTGATTGATAGATCAATCACATTGGAAGGGATTTTATTTGCCTCAAGTACTGTTTTAACCTTTTGTTTCATTTCTTGTAAGGTAATTTCTGGAGCAGTAAAATCACCATTTTGGTAACAATTTCCACAGAATTTTTTATTCAGACTGCCATCAAGGTTAGTTCCTATCATTGATGAGCCGGACATGGGAAGTAAACAGCTTTGACAAAATCTATTTCCTTGCATATAATGTGTTTGAAAGGTGAATTGCTAATGTCTTTCATAAAATTTCTTCAAACTAAAATAACTATCAATCTAAATACTGATTATGGTCATTGTATTTAAATGAAGTTTAGAAACTATGATGTTATCGAAGGGGTTAGAAAAGTGGAGAGTAGTTTAGTAATGGAGGAGATTGATTTAGGAGGGGGTATAAAAAAAGAGGGCCAGGATAAAAATCCAGCCCTGGTTTAAAATCCAATATCCTATGAAAAACCGATACGAATATAGAATAGATTGAAAGTTTAATTTATGTACAGGGTCATTGTAAAATATGATTTTAGTCATAGTTTAGATTCTATTTTGAAAAATCGTTTTAATTATTTGGACGCTGATAATTATCATCACGGCCAATGAGGTCTATCATTTTTATAAGCTGGCATTACCATTAACTTGCAACTATCATTAACCTTAAATTTTTTTTTATGAATAATACAAATAAAATATTAACCGCTGTAGGAGCAGGAATGGTAGTAGGGACAATCGTAGGGGTTTTATTTGCACCTGAAAAAGGCAGTGAAACGAGAAAGAAAATTAGTGGACAAGGGAAAAAAATAGTGGAGGATGTTCAGAATAAGTTTAGAAGGGGTAGGAATAAATTCAATGATCTCGCAGATGATTTGTTACAGGCTGCCAGAGAAAAAGGTGAGAGAATGGTATGATTTAATGAATCGAAAAATTAGTGAAGTTTATGGAAGGCGATATAGTAAACAGTATATCCTTGCGCGAATCGATTATTTTTATTATTTTATTGATGTAATGCTAAAATAATATATAGTTTGAAAAAGATATCATCCATTCGGCAGTTACAGATTAGAAAGATTCAGCTTGAAAGAAAAAGGGATGCTTTGCAAATTGAAATACAAATAAACTGGGATGAAATAAACCAATTGTTTAGTCCTAAATCTTTACTAAAGAGATTTGTCTTAAAAGGGTTTAAATATATTACCCTTATAAAATTTGCGATAATTTATATTATAGTTTAAAGGATATAATAGGAAATTTTTAAAGTTAATTTTATATCGATTTAACCCCTATTGTCTATAGTAAAATGGGGTAATTTTTTAAAAATAGATTTATTTATTTATCAATCATGTCAATTGATTTTGAAAAATATGCAATAAAGGGTAACGAGTTTGTTAGTTTAATAACCGATGCTCTTTCAGTACCAAAAGAAAGAGCAGGAAGGATAATTCGTGCAGTTTTTCATTCCATTAGAAATCGATTACCCCATGAAGAGTCCTTTCAATTACTAGCGCAATTACCGATGTCTTTAAAGGGTGTTTATGTTGATGGCTGGAAATTCAATAAAGATTTTAAACGGATAACTCATCTTTCTGATTTCCTTGATGAAGTAAGAAAAGAGGATGGTGGATTAGCTAGATATGATTTTGGAGATCAACTGGCTACTAAAAAAGCAGTTTCAGCTGTTTTCAATGCCTTGCAATACTTTATATCTGATGGTGAAATGGAAGATGTAGTAAATGTTTTACCCGCTGAGTTAAAAATTTTTGTAAAAGAAAGCGTCTTTGGTACTGGAAGCATTTTATAAATAATTGAATTAATTGAATATCGAATCTAATTCACGCTAACTATAGAATTACTCCATCCTCTTTTGATATCATTTGTCTCCATCTTAATCAGCTAACTCATTTTGTTTTAATTAACTTTTTTAATTTTTCTTTCTTTTAAGATCCTTTGCATTTCATTTCATTTCTATGTATATTGTTTCTACTTATTGTATTTTCTTATAAGCTCAATTTATATTGATCCTGAAACTCTTCTGTGTTTTCTAAAATACAGAATAGCCTTTCCCTAAGATGTTTTGATAAGCAATTCATGTAATCACTTATGAATTCTACCACTTTTAAAAATTGGTAATTATCTATTCAGTTGATAGTTAGCCGCTTGAGAGTTAAATGCTTCAATTAAAAACCTAATTGACAATGTTACTGACCTCTAAAAATATGAAAGACAGTTTTCCCAAATTGGAAGCATTTTTTAAGTATGCTAATATTGGCATGCTTGCCATTGATCGAAATGGGAAAATTACCGCTATCAATCCTTTTGCTTTAAATAAATTCGGGTTTAATGAGTTTGAACTGCTTTATAAAAGTATTGAAACCCTTATACCCATTCGATTTCTACATAACCATCCTATTTTGACAGATAGCTTTTCTAAAAATGTTCAAAATATTTCGATTGATACTGAGATTGAGCTATATGGATTAAAAAAGGATGGCACAGAATTTCCAGTGAAGGTAAGTTTGAGTAATTACTATGCTAAGGGGGAACAATTTACAATTGCATTTATTGATGATAGCTCAGTCAATACTAATGCAAAGGCTGAAATAGTAAGACTTAATGAAGGTCTTGAAGCTACTGTTAAACAGCGAACAAGGGATTTACAGGAAACCTTACAGCAAATTGAATTATACCGAGATCAATTGAAGGCCGCTTTATCTTTTCAAAAGGCTATTTTAGATAATGCTGGCGCAATGATTATTGCGACTGATAAAAAGGGAAAATTAAAGCTGTTTAATCCTGAAGCTGCTTATAATCTGGGTTATACCCAGGAGGAAGTAGTTAATATTTGTACACCTATATTGTATCATAATCTTTCTGAAATTGAAAAAAAGAGGGTTAGTTTATTAGGAGAATTTGGAATTTGTATTAAAGATGATTTCGAGGTTTTAGTCGAAAAGGCTAAAAGGAATATTCATGAGGAAGAGCAGTATACTTTTATTAGAAAAAATGGTGCACCTCTTCCAGTGCTACTTACTATTTCAGCTATAAGAGATGTTATTGGAGAAATTACTGGTTTTATGTGTATTGCCATTGATATTTCGGAACGTAAAAAAGCCGAGGAAGATTTGCATGAATCTTTAAAAAAGGAAAAAGAACTAGGCGAATTGAAGTCAAGATTCGTTTCAATGGCTTCCCATGAATTTAGAACACCACTTAGTACTATTCTTTCATCTGCCTACCTGATAGAGAAGTATATTTTAACTACTGACCAACCTAAAAGGGATAAACACCTTCAACGAATATTTTCTTCTGTTAATCTGCTGACTAATATTTTAAATGATTTTCTAAGTCTTGGAAAAATTGAAGAGGGTAAAATATTGGTCAGATCATCTTCATTTAATATACAGGAATTGATGATTTCAATTGCTGGAGATATGAAAAACACACTTAAAAAGCATCAAAAAGTCCGATGTTTTCATGAAGGTGATCCTATTGTATTCATGGATAATTCTCTGTTAAAACATATTATCATGAATCTTTTATCAAATGCTAGTAAATTTTCATTTGATAAAAGTTGGATAGAGATTAAAACTGTTAACAGTGAAAAGCAAGTGGTAGTTTCTGTTAAAGATTACGGGATGGGAATTTCAGTAGATGATCAAAAACATTTAATGGAGCGTTTTTTTCGCGGCATCAATGCTAGCAATATTCAAGGCACAGGCCTTGGCTTACATATTGTTTCAAAATATGCTGAACTGATGAATGGGAGGGTAGAATGCAAAAGTGAACTTGAAAAAGGAACAGAATTTATAGTTGTATTTGATAAGGTTAGTATAAGTTGAGTATAGTTAGTTGTTTGGAATAACTTTCGAAACGATTCATTTTGTTTTGAAATAAAAAAAGGAAAATGAAAAAAATATTATTGATTGAGGATAATTACGATATCCGCCACAATACGGCTGAAATTCTAGAGTTATCAAATTACCAAGTTTTTTTAGCTGAAAATGGTAAAGTTGGAGTAGAAATGGCGATGGAATTTTCTCCTGATTTAATAATTTGTGACATTATGATGCCAGTTTTAGATGGATATGGGGTATTACATGCAGTACATAAAAATGAATTAATTAAAAACACTCCATTTATTTTTTTGACCGCAAAAACAGAACGCAGTGATTTTAGGAAAGGAATGGAATTAGGCGCTGACGATTTTGTTACCAAACCATTTAGTGGTACTGAATTATTAAATGCAGTGGATAGTAGGTTGAATAAAATTGGATTATTGAAACAAGAGTTGTCAAGTGATTTACAAAATCTTCAAAATTTATTAAAGGTTTCAGAAGATGATAATGCATTACAGTCTTTAAAGGATGATCGTAATATTAATGTGTATAAGAAAAAACAGGTTATTTATACACAAGGTAATCACCCCAATAGGCTTTATTATGTTTTAAAAGGAAAAGTTAAAACTTACAAGAGGAATGAAGATGGAAAAGAATTAGTAACTGACCTTTATAGTACTGGTGATTTTTTAGGGTATATCGCTTTAATGGAAGAAACGGTTTATAAAGATACAGCGGAGGCTTTAGAAGAATCTGAATTGGCTATTATACCTAAAGAGGAATTTGAAGATATTTTAAATAACAATAAAGAAGTGTCAAGAAATTTTATAAAACTGCTTGCTAAAAATATTTCAAATAAAGAAAATCAATTATTAGGGTTAGCTTATAACTCTCTTCGAAAAAAGGTAGCAGAGGCTCTTATTTTACTCCAAAGGAAATACCAGTTAGCAGTAGAAGATAATTTTGTTATAGATATCAGCCGCGAAAGTCTTGCCACCATTGCAGGAACTGCTACTGAATCCCTTATTCGGACACTTAGCGATTTTAGGAATGAAAAAATGATTGAAATTAAGGATGGAAGCATTGTTATAATCAATCAAAAAAAATTACAGCATTTACTCAATTAATTTATTTAACTAGTATTTACATTACCTTTTATTATTATTTAATATCGTATTGTTTATCATATTCTTTACGATCATTTGTCCGTACTCGTGTCCCATTATTTCTGAACTAGAAGGCTCAAAAGATTGAGTTTGAACAGAATAAATTAATTTTTGAGTCTCTATATCATAAAGATTGCTTTCCCAAAAGTATTTAGTGTCAGTTACATAGTAGCCAGTTTCATGAATACGGTTATATAAAGTACTTCTGTAGCCCCAAAAGTGATTGTAGTAATAGCTATAAGGTGAATAATAAATATTTCCAGGAATATATTTTCTTTCTTTTTTCTTATCTAATAATACTATTGTTATTACTGCATCTACCCCTGTATTTTTTATTTTTTCGATTGCAGCTTGCTCTTCTATTTTTTCAAAAGATTTAGGTCCATAATATTGAAGTGCTGATATAGCATTATATCCTATTATTTGTAAATCGCCTACTAAATGATTTTCCATATTTTGTTGTAAACTCCTATCGGATTCACGGATAAGACCTAAAACCATTATTTTCTTATATTCCTTACTTACTACAGTAGTATCTTTCCAATAACTTGTAATTTTTGAGCTACTACATCCATTACAAATTATTATAAGTATAATAAGAATCTTGTTTGCCTTTTCCATTTTTTTTCTATTTTAATTTTTTTAGACTTTATTATTATGATAATATAGCTAGCCTGATTAATTGATCCATTTGAATTTCCCATATACGTCTTTATAAAAAACCAAGCGACCTAAAGAATCTATCCCAACTGGATTATACCATACTATGATAGGTATCTGTTGGTCAGCGATTACTTTAGTGGGAGATTTATTAACGAGACAACCTTTTTGTTCTAAGGTGTCAATTGCTTGAGAATTATTTAGAAGAACTAAGTGACCGATATCCATTGGTTTTTCCATTCTCATACAACCATGACTTAAAAATCGATAGTTATAGGTAAATAGATTTTTACCTGGAGTGTCATGTAAGTAAACACCGAAAGGATTATCGAAATTTAGTTTTAATAATCCTAGCGCATTATCGCATCCTGAACTTTGTCTGATTAGATAGGGGAAATGTTGGGTGTTTAAAGATTGCCAATTGATAGAATAAGGGTTTATTATTTCACCTTCAGTATTTAATATTTGATAATTTCCATTTTGAATAAAGGAGGTGTTTTTTTTAATTAATGGTAAAAGCTCTTTGGTAGCTATGCTATAGGGCACATGCCAGTAGGGGTATAGCACTACCTCTTTAATATAACTGCATAGCGTTGGGGTAGGAGTAGATAGCTTGCCCACTATCATTTTCATTTCATTCGATACTCTATTTTTATGATAAACTTTTAGATTTGCTGCTGGAATATTTACAACGATGGCTGTTTGATTCGCTGTAATACTAGAAATCCATCGGTAATAGTTTACTGATAGTATCAACTGTTGAAGTCTTGTTTTAATAGGAATATTCAATTCATTGATAAGTGCATTACTTAATTCACCATCTGTCAATTGGTTGAATTGAATCTGTGCCTCTTTAATTTTTGTTTTGAAATCCTTATCTGTTAAATTTAAATTATGGACTTCAAGGATGCCTAGTTGATATAATTTAGCTAATAAAGGAGAATTGTTTCTATTGATTTTTCCTTTGTTGATGATTATTTCTTTGAAATCAGTAGATTTCAATATTTGTTGATAATTTTTAATTCTATTTTCTATAACTTTTATTTCAGGTTGTATTGGCGTAATTTTTTCAATTAATTTAAACATTTCTTTTTTAGAAATATACTCAGCTAAAAGTTTAGGTATATTATGGTATGCTTCAGCTGTTTTTAAATTAAAGAATCCGAAATTTGGCTTGATATTTCCATAAGCGATATCTGTAAAAAAATGAATTGCGGTACTTGTTATTTGGATTTCAGTTTTAATAGAGTCGATATAATCTGCTTTTTTAGAAATAGTATTTAAAATATCAGAAGAACTTATAGGTTTATAGTCTGTTTCAGACAATCCAATTTCTGATGAAATTGCTATTACTTTTTCTAAATCTGATTCATTAACCTTGTTTTCTTTATTTATCCAAATTATTTGATAGTTATTTGTAGCATAAAAATCTCTCACTTCTTTAGTAATCATTTTGTTGGATAAAATATAATTACGAAAATCAAAGGAAGATATCTGTGAATAAAGTGCAATATTTTTAAAACAAAAAAATATAATTATTACAATACTTTTTTTCACCTCATTTGTATTTTAATTGATACACTTTTATCCTATTTTTTCCTTCATTTCCATTTTACATAGCTTACACTTTCCAGGTTGGTTGCTTTTTTCATTAGGATGCATGGGGCATTGGTAAATTTTCATTACCTCACTTTTCATTATTTCTTTTTTCGATTGGATCAGTTTCATTTTACATTTAGGGCAATTACCTGGCTGATCACTTTTTATTGCTGTATGCATTGGACAGCAGTATTTATTATTTCCTTTATTGATATTGCTAAGTGTATGTTGTCTTTTACTGGTATCTTGACAAAAAGCAGGATTAGTGACAATAATTAATAGTATAGCGGTTAATATTTTTACAATTTTCATTTGTATTTTTTTGGGGTTACTATTTAAGAAGACTATTTTGGTTGGTAATATTTCAATTATTTTATCTTTTAATCTATGATAAAATGCATTTATATTTATGATATTTATCATTAGCGCTTATTTTTAATTGATTTTTTTTTCTATTTCAGTCGCTTCCTTTTATTTTAATCTATCCAATCAAATCTATTTTTTACTGATTTTAATCATTATTCTTATTGAAAATAGTAATGATAATTCACTGCTTTATCCTATATATTCATTCTTCAGTCAGTCTTTTACTTGTTTTCGATTGATTATTATATTTTATATTTTTTATGTCTGATGAATTGGCACAAATTAACTATTCAAGAGGTTTTTGATTTATTAGGGACTTCTCAGTTAGGAATTTCTTCTGTAGCTGCAGAGGAAAGATTGATAGAATACGGTCGAAATGAATTAGATGAAAGTAAGGCTAAAAGTATTTGGATTGTATTTTTAGAGCAATTTAAGGATGTGCTCATTATTATTTTATTAGTCGCTGCTTTTATCTCTTATTTTGTTGGCGACATCATTGATACTATTGTTATTTTAATTATTGTATTATTAACTACTTCTTTAGGGTTATTTCAACAATATCGTGCTGAAAATGCTATTCGGTTATTGAAAAAAATGTCAGTCCCTCGTTCTAAGGTTTTACGGAATGGTAGTCAAATCTTTTTGCCTTCAACAGATTTGGTGGTGGGTGATATTGTGTTTCTTGAAGTAGGAAACGCTGTTCCAGCAGATATTCGCCTAATTGAATCGACGAACTTAAAAGTAGATGAATCTGCCCTTTCGGGTGAATCAAATCCAGTTTTTAAAATTACGCCTCCTATTAATTTAGATAATATATCCTTAGGGGATAAAATTAATATGGCCTTTAAAGGTACTTTTATAACCTATGGTAGAGGTGTTGGAATTATCATTGCTGTTGGAATGCAAACTGAGTTGGGGCGAATCGCAAAATTATTACAAGAAATTGAATTGCTTACCCCTCTTCAACAGAGAATGGTTGTTTTTGGAAAAAAAATTACGCTACTTGTACTATTATTATGTTTTGTCTTTTTTTCTGTTGGTTGGTATCTAGGCGAAGATCTTTCCACTTTGATACTCACTAGTATTTCTCTTGCTGTAGCGGCAATTCCAGAAGCATTACCTTCAGTCATAACCATTTCTCTAGCCTTAGCTGCTAGGAAAATGGTTCGTTTTAATTGCCTTATTCGAAGATTGCCTGCTGTAGAAACCTTAGGTTCTGTGAAATTTATTTGTACAGATAAAACGGGCACCCTTACCAAAAATAGTATGCAGGTGGAGGAGGTTTTTATAAATGGTCAGTTAGTTAAAAAAAATAATTTTTTATCAATTCCCCAGCAGTTTCCGGATCATTTATTACTGCCAGCTATATTTTTAAACAATGATATCATTGAGGTTACCAATATTGAAAATATACGGGATACTACCGAAAAAGCTTTGATGAAATTCTTGATTGCTCTTAAAATTCAAATGATAAGATCACCTCGGCTGGCAGAAATACCTTTTGATGCTAATCGAAAGCTGATGACTACTTTTCATGCTATTAATAATCAAATTATTTCTTTTACAAAAGGAGCTCCTGATATTTTAGTACAAAACTGTATGGCTGTTGATACTGAATTTATTTTACAGCAAGTTGATGAAATGGCTCTTAAGGGTTACCGGGTTTTAGGCTTTTCTTATCGTTTTTGGGATGCTATTCCCTCCGTTTTGGATTCAAGTATTCATGAATCATCACTTAATTTTTTGGGATTAATTGCCCTGATTGATCCGCCCAGAGATGAGGTAGTAAATGCAATTGCACAGTGTAAAGAAGCGTCTATTATAACTGTAATGATTACAGGAGATTATCCTGTAACTGCCAAGACTATTGCAGAAAGAATTGGTATTATTAATAGTAAAACCGACCTAGTCATCACTGGCCAACAATTGTCAGCATTGAATGATGAAAATTTTTTATCTATTATAGAATCAGTAAAGGTTTATGCAAGAGTTACTCCTGAACAAAAATTGCATATTATAAAAATGATACAACATAAGGGTTATTATGTTGCAATGACTGGAGATGGTGTGAATGACGCTCCTTCACTGAAAAGGGCCAATATTGGAATCGCCATGGGAATTACAGGTACTGACGTTTCTAAAGAGGCTGCTCATATGATTTTACTAGATGATAATTTTTCTACGATTGTATTGGCAGTTAAAGAGGGTAGGAGGATTTATGATAATATATTGAAGGTGATTAAATATCTCATGACAACTAATTCAGGTGAATTATGGACTTTACTTATTGGTCCTTTGATTGGTTTACCTATTGCGTTGTTACCGATACATATTTTGTGGATTAATTTGGTTTCTGATGGTTTGCCAGCTATTGCCTTGTCTTTTGAAAAGGCCGAACTAGGTTTAATGAATAGACCTCCTATTGCTCCTTCCCAAACTGTATTTGCTAATAAAAGGGGTATTCATATTATTTGGGTTGGATTGCTAATGGCAGTTATCACTTTATTTACTCAGCACTTTTCTATTCTTTATGGATTTCATTGGCAAACAATTGTATTTAATGTTTTATGTATCAGTCAAATAGGGCATTTATTAGCTATTCGTTCTGACGGTCAATCTGCTTTTTCTTTTGATTCTTTCTCTAACCCTTTCTTGATAGGCACGGTATTGTTAACTCTATTACTTCAGTTTAGTGTTACTTATCTTTCTTTTTTTCAATCTATTTTCAAAACGGACAATTTATCCTTCATCGAATTGTTGATCGTTTTTATAGCTTCATCAATTGTATTTTTTGCTGTTGAAATTGAAAAATTGATTCTAAGATGTATAAAATAATTTTTTAAACTTTATTTTGATTGATTAGTCTGAATAAAGTCTTTCATAATATTCGGTTGCCATTCGGTTGCTTTCAAATTCAGGAACAATATCAGTCAAACCATTTTTCACAATTGCCAACCATTTTTTTGGATAATCATAATACATCGGTAGTATATCCTTTTCGAGTAATTGGTATAAGCTAGCTGCATCTTTGTCATCTTGTATATGTTCAGGTAGGTTGACATCACAGGGGGGTATGATAAATGAATTTATTTTATCTTTTGCAAACTCAGGAAACCATCCATCGGGAAGTCCTACATTAACAGCTCCATTCATTGCTGCAGCCATTCCACTGGTTCCTGATGCTTCATGGGTCATTCTTGGAACATTTAGCCAAACATCAGCCCCTTGTTTAAATATTTTAGAAAGACTTATTTCATACCCTACTAGTATAGAACAGTTGGTATATGTTTTACAAATGTTTACAATTTTATCAAATATGCCTATAGAAGGATAGTCCATCGGATAGGGCTTTCCTGCCCAAATAATTTGGACAGGTCTTTGTTTATTGGTAACCAATTGATGAAATTTTTCCATGTCATGAAAAAATAAGTCAGGTCTTTTATATCCAGCAAATCTTTTAGCAAAAATTATTGTGCAAATATTTTTATCGTATATTTTACCACATTGGTCAGCTACTATTTCAAATAGCTCTTGTTTTCCTTTCTGTTTAATTTTAAGAATTTCATCATCCTGCTTTTTTTCTACTGCCTGGTACATATTTTCATTGTGCCAGAAGGTATAATTTTGTGCATTAGTGATTGAAATTAGGCTACATATATTTCCATTTCTTTTCCAGATTTTGCAGAGTGTTTCTAGGTGTTTTTTTGAAACTCCATTTGCTTTTTTTGATAGCAGAAGAGCAGTTAATGTATGATTTAATTCATCATTATTTGATTCTGTAATTTCTTTTATTTCTGTTATTGGAATGTCACAAAAAAAACCCATTTTCTCAAGAAGACTCAAATTGGTTTTTTGGTTTCCCGCTTCCTCGGGTGTATGGTTGGTGAAGACTAATTTATTTTTCACTTCTTTTGAATTTCTTGATTTGTTATATAGGTAAAATGCAAGAGGTAAAGCATGAGATTCATTGAGATGATATATTTCTGGTTCCCATTTAATTGCCTCAAGTAATTTTACCCCTCCTTCACCGAGTAAAATAGCTGCAGCTATTCTTGTCTCTGGATTTGCATCGTATAGCTTGTCAGAAATTGTTTTAGATAGGTAATCATTTTCTGGTAAATCTGTACTTAGAAGAAATAGGGGAGCGGTATCGAATATTTCAGAGGGTAAATAATAGGCAGTTACCCAGACTTCATGCTTAGATACTTTAATAGTAAATTTGATATTGGTGGGAATTAAAAATCCATAATTTTTTTCCTCAAAAAGCACGTCCATTGTTTGATCTTGTTTTCGAACTTGATCGTAGTATCCATATTTCCACAATATTCCTATCCCTATAAAATTTTGTCTAAGTTCAAATGCACTCCTTAAATGAGATCCTGCTAGAAAACCTAATCCACCCGCATAGATTTTCAATGGCTGATGAATTCCATATTCCATACAAAAATAGGCTACCTTTTTAGTAAAAGATGGGTTTATCGTATAAGGCATCTTGAATTCAAATCCCATTATTTAATTTTAATAATTATTTATTTTATTTAATGTTTTCTTGATAAATGGTTGGATAACATGATTTTAAAACAGGAATCTTTAAATTCCTGCAGTAGTTTCATTTTACGTTTTTCATTTATTAATTCATTTTTATCTTCAAGTAGTAGGTTAGCAGTAGTTATTTTTTTTAAATAAGTATTTTTTTTAAATAAATACGCCTTTGGCCTTTTAATTGGCTTACTTATCTTTATAGGTATGTTTTCTATTTTTATTATTTTTTTATTTTCCATCCCTTAAATAATTTATTAGGCTATATTTTAAGACTGGCTTTTTTTTTGTAATTTTTCTTCTTTTTCTTTTTGAAGGAAACTACGTTTAAAAAACAAGGCAGATTTTTTAAATCTGCCTTGAGTTCAACTGTTTTTGATTTAATTAATTTAAATTTTATACCAGTCTATACTTTTCGTTACCCATTCTTTTAGTGATAAGTTTATTTTTAATCTTTCGATTATTATAGTAAACCTTTATTTAAATTGATATTTCAATTTTCTTTCTTCACTGAGTAAAAACGAATTGTATTAAAGTAAAGATAGATTGCATGTTTACGGTAATCAATGATTATCATTAGTTATAAAAATGTCATTAGTCAGTAAATTGAATTAATACCTAGTAATCAAGGCGATTTTTTGGTAGTCATTTAAAAGATGGTTTTCTGTTAAAACTACTTCCCCACCTTTTGCTATTACCATTTCCATTATATCATCTACCGCATCGGTGACTATTTCGTATGCTTTTTCTGTTGGCCTTTCGTGGTATAGGTATCCTCCATCAGTAATAAAACCTGATTTTCGGAAATCTTTTTCAACGAGTAGTTTTAATGAATTCCCTTCCTTAGTAGCTTTCCATATAGCCTCAACTCCATTAATTACTAAATGCTTTCCTGTTTTTTCTTCTAGTTTTTTTATTACTAATTTGTTTTGATTTTGAATATATTTATACATAGTTGGCCAGGCGATATCTACTAATTGCTTTTCATTGAGGTAGTCATAATTTCCATTAATTTTATCTTTAATATTTTTAGTATGTTTCGATATTTTTTCAAACCAAGTCATATCTTTTTCTACACCCATTAATAATATAGGCATTTCTATTTTCATATACTTATGTAATTGTTTATCTGCTTTTAAATAAAATTGTTCATATCTAATTTCTTTCATACTGCTTTTTTCTTTTTCAAAATTCCTGACAGTACTTACTCCTGCAAAAGGGGTTCCTCTACTAGGTGGATTATATTCATATTCCTCTTCATATGTTTTTGGAAAGTATTCATCTATAACTTCTGTCAATTTATCTAGTACTCCATTATATAATCGAACTGTATTTTTTGATAGTAGGATTACTAGGTAGGGAATTGAACTATTTTCTTTATAAATTAGATCTCTTACCTCAAAACTTTCTCCTACCATTACTTTTTCTTCAACTTGAAATGGAAATTGTACTAGCAGTTGAACCTTACTAGATATAAATAAACCGATTCCTTCACTATTATGAGTGAATACTATTTTTTGATATATTTCGTCAATAGAATTTAATAGGTTCTTAATTTCGGCAGTTGGGTATTTATATTGTAATAATTGCTTGGCAGTATTCATTGCGTTTATCATTTTCATTTTATCTACCCTTCTCTCCGGTGATATTCGGTGAGTAGGTAATATGATTGAAATACAAATATTCCCTTTTTCTTTTAGTAGCGATTTTAATTGTTCGCTTGTAATCATATCATTATCCATATTTTTTTATTTAAATTTTTATGCACTTATTTTATTTTCTAAAAATATACATCCCAGTTTCATTTTGCAAGGATTTAATATCATCTACTACATGATATTAATCACTAAAACCTTTTCTATTTTAATTCTTTCTTTTATGTTGATGAGTTATATTTTCTTATCTAGTTACTTTTTAAATTTCATTATTGCACCTTGATTAAGATCATTTGATTTACTAATAATGGTCATTAATGTAGGCAAATACTATCGATATATTTGGTAATCATTTTATTTATATTTCAATTATGTCAACCACTATTACAGAATATTATATTGCTGAATTATTAGATTGGAATAATTCTATCATATTTTATAATGATGAGATGGAAGAAATCGAGCAAAGACTTGGAGAGGTGATTAGTAGGAATTCTATTGTTGGAATTGCTGATAAGGTTGAATTTCAGCAAACCTTACTGAACGAGGTGTCAGATAAGTTTTACAAATTACAAAATGAAATTACTGAGCAAAGCTCTTCTCTTCAATTAGATGGGAAATTAAAAGATGATTCTTTAATCACTAACACTTATGAGTCAAAACAGTTTGAAATTCGCCAAAATATTAATAAAATAGAAAAAGAGTATGTCGATAAAAAATTGAATTGTTATAATTTCTTGTCTGGCACGCTGAAAAAATAACCCTTCTCTTTTGACAATTCATTATTCTACTCTTTGTTGCTACATTTTCAATCCAAGAAATATATTTTAAATCATCTTTAAATATTAATTATGACTATTGAGTTTCATACTACTTTTGGAAAAGTTGCTGAAAAAATCATAAGTGAGCTGCGTAATGATATCATTGAGCTTTCACATATTTCTAAAAATATCTCTAGGGCTGAAGTTTTATTGAAGGAGGATATTACTATTGTGCCCGCAGAAAACAAGATTTGTGAAATTAGATTAACTGTTTTCAGAGATCATTTATTTGCTCATGCCAGAACTGATAGTTTTAAAAGTGCTGCTAAAGAAGCATTGAAAGATTTGAAAAGAATGGTAAAGCATCAGATTAAAAAAATGAATGAAACTCAAAATATTCATTCGGTATCTGCTCATTCAATCCATTAATTTTTTTTACATTTTATTAAGTCCCATTAAAAATTAATTAATGGGACTTATTTTTTAAAACTATTTTCTTAATCTTCAAAATCATAAGCCGGCACTTCTATTTCTAATTTATTGTCTACACTTGTAATTCCTGGAGCATTCCATACCGCTTTTTCTGCATCTTCTTTTTCAGCTATTGATCTTATTTTTCCTCGAAGCGTTACTTTTCCATCAATCACTTCTGCCTTAATTTTTGCTGAATCAATGGTGGCACTTCTATGAAAAGCTGAATTTATTTTTATCTGAATATCTGAAGTGCTAATTTTTGACTTTACTGTAATGGCATTAGTTACTGATCGAACACCAGTTAGATTCTCAATGGCATTTTTTGCATTATTTCTTTGATACTCCCATTCTACCTCTCCTTCAAGTCTTACATTTCCATTTTCCACCTTAACTTTAATTTTTTCTTCTTTCACTGCAGTATGCCACCTTAGCGCATTCATTATTGCTTCTGCAATTTCTGTGTCTGTTTTTTTAAAGTCTGGTGAAACGCCAATTTGAATCTCTTCTGCAATTGCTTTTACTCCCGCAATTTTTTTAATCGCCTTTTCAGCTGTTAGTTTCTTTGAATAGGAATCCACCTGCCCTGTCAGGGTAACAATACCATTTTTTACTGCTACACCTATTTCAGAGGCATTTAGAAAAGGTTCCCATTTCAATTGCTCCATTACGTCTTTTTGAATTTGACTATCACTTTTCATTTTGCTTAATTTTTATTGTTTGTAAATATTTTTATATCATTAAAGAAACCAAATATTATATTGTTTATAGATGAGTCTAATCAATAGCTTAATTGATATTTATCAGGGTATTATTATCCTTTTTTGTTAATCCTTAATTTCTAGTATTGTCCATTTTTTTTAATCTCTCAAAAACTTTTTATATTTCATTTATCACTGATTTTTAGTCATTAATGGGGGCTTTTTCAATTAATAATATTAACCTATCTTTAATTTAATAAACTGATATAATGCTATACTATTGATTATTTAATAAAAGCTTATTAGCTTCTTTTATAGAAAATGTTTATTTCATTTATTCTACCGTTAAACCCAACTTTTACAAATGCCCTGGAATCAAATAATTAATCCGTTCAATAATATTGCCCTTTCTGCTTTAGCTGCTTCCATACCCGTTATTGTTATTTTTTGGTCATTACTTAAAAAAGTAAAAGGATATTTGACTAGCTTACTCACGCTAGTTTGTGCCATCATTATTGCGCTATTGGTTTATCAAATGCCTTTTAAATTAGTGTTGTTGAGCACCTTACACGGCGCTTTATATGGCTTGTTTCCTATTTGTTGGATTATTATTTCAGCCGTTTTCTTATTTAATATCACTGTTAAAAGTGGACAATTTGAGGTGATCAAAGATTTCATGGCCTCCATTACACCCGATAGAAGATTGCAGGCTCTTTTTATTGCATTTTCTTTTGGATCTTTTTTGGAAGGAGCCGCTGGATTCGGTGCCCCTGTTGCTATATCTGGGGCCATGTTAGTTGGACTCGGTTTTAATCCTTTATACGCAGCGGGCATTTGCTTGATTGCTAATACGGCTCCAGTTGCTTTTGGTTCTGTTGGTACTCCCATTCTTATGGCGTCACGAATGTCTGATATTCCTGAATTGGCTATCTCTCAAATGGTGGCTAGAACACTGCCTGTTTTATCTTTACTGATTCCTTTTTATTTGATTATCATTATGTCAGGCTTTAAGAAATCATTGGAAGTATTACCTGCAATCATTGTTTCAGGAGCTTCCTTTGCATTTGTTCAATGGTTTACATCAAATTATATGGGTCCAATGCTTCCAGATGTATTAGCGGGTTTAGCTTCCATATTTTCTTTATTACTTTTATTGAAGTTTTGGAAACCAAAAACTATATGGAGATTTAGTGAAGAGCCTCCTCAACAAGTTGTTTCTACATTAAAATATTCTCCTCTTCAGATTCTAAGGGCATGGTCCCCTTTTATTATAATGACCTTATTTATTGTTGCATGGGGACTTCAGCCAGTGAAAGATGTTTTGAATTCAATAGGTTTTTTAAAATTTGATATTCCTGGATTAAATGGTGCTATCATTAAACCAGATGGTACACCTTTGATAATTAAAGCTTTTGAATTTAATTATTTATCAGCATCAGGTTCAGCGGTAGTTTTGGCTACCTTAATTTCTATTCCTTTAATAGGGATCTCTTTTAAGGAGAGTGGTAAGATATTTATTTCTACTTTACAACAATTAATTTTTCCAATCCTTACGATTGCTTCGATTGTAGGTTATGCATTTGTAGCTAATTATTCTGGCATGTCTATTACCATGGCTTTTGCTTTGGCAAGTACTGGAATATTATTTCCTTTTTTCTCACCCATCTTAGGTTGGCTGGGCGTATTTCTTACCGGATCGGATACCTCTGCAAATGCTTTATTTAGCAAAATTCAATCTACTACTGCCGATAGTTTAGGCTTTGATCCAGTGGTTGCAGTAAGTGCTAATGCGTCGGGTGGGGTAACAGGCAAAATGATTTCGCCTCAATCAATTGCTGTTGGAGCAGCAGCGGTAGGGCTTGTAGGTAAAGAATCTGATTTATTTCGCTTTACTTTTAAACATAGCTTTTTGATGCTACTGGTTATTTGTGTGTTAACCTGCCTGCAAGTATATGTGATGAAATGGATAGTCCCTGCCTATCAAAAAATTGTTGTGGTGAGCAATCCTACTCATTCAACCATCGCTAACAATAGTGAGTCTGGATTTTGGTATTTATTAATTTTATTGCTGTCCGTTTTATTAATAATTATACCACTGATTGTCTTTAAAAAAAGAATCAATAATCTGAAATAAGCTATTTAATTTCTGCAATAAATTTTATAAGCTACTTGGTTCTTGTTGGCTTAAGCAATGGAAACTACCTAAGCCCCAAATGATATCCGTTGAATCAATTCCAACCACCTGTCTTGTTGAAAAACAAGATTGTATAATTTGCATTGCCTGATCATCTTGATCGCATCGAAAAGTAGGTACTATAATATGTCCATTACTAATATAAAAGTTAGCATAAGAAGCAGGTAATAATTGATCTTCATAGATAACTTCTCTAGGCATTGGTAATTCAACAATATTTAATTGCTTACCATTCAATAAACGCATTTCCTTTAATTCTTTCAAATTTTGGTTAAGCAATTCATGGTTTTTTGAATGTACATTATTTTCAACAACCGTTAAGACAGTGTCTTCATTTACAAACCGAACGGTATCATCAATATGTCCATCTGTATCATCTCCCACAATGCCATCTGACACCCATAAAACTTGTTCTATTCCATAATAATCGCACAAATATTTTTCAATTTGATCTTGATTCAAATGAGGATTTCGATTAGGATTTAATAAGCAAGATTTGGAGGTCATAATAGTGCCTGCTCCATTGAAATCAACAGAACCTCCTTCCATTATGATATTAGGATAAAATACAGGTAGGTCTAATGCTTTTGCAATGCTAGTGGGTATCACATCATCTAAATCATAGGGTGGATATTTACCTCCCCAAGCATTAATATTCCAATCAATGATTGCTTTAGGATGTTCAGTATTATTTCTAATTAAAAAAGAAGGTCCATGATCTCTGCACCAAGCATCATTAGAAGGATGAATATAAAATTGAACTTGATGTAAATTTACTCCAGCCAATGCTAGCCTTTCATTTACTGAATGGCGCATTTTTTCATCCACCACATTGATACAAATACGCTCAGTCAGCGACACTATTTTTACAAATTCTGTATAGGAAGGATAAATACTAGCTATTTTTCCTGGCCAACTTTCTTCTTTATGTGGCCAAGTTAACCAAATAGCATCGTGTGGTGCAAATTCAGCTGGAAAATAATACCCTAATGATTTTGGAGTAAGCCCATTAAATATATCAACATTATTATTCTGCATCGTCAATATATCTTTTAGTAATGGGTTCGTATGAATCAATGCGACGATCACGTAAAAAAGGCCAATGGGTTCGGTAGCTATCTGATTTTTCAGTATCAATATCCACTACTGCTATTTCTTCTTTTTCATGAGAGGCTTTATATAGTAAACTTCCAAAAGGATTACTTACAAAAGAACCGCCCCAAAATTTCATTGCACCATTTTGTTCTAAACCAACCCGATTCACACTAATCACGGGTACTCCATTGGCAACCGCATGACTGCGTTGTATTGTTTGCCAAGCATTGTATTGCTCTTCATTGGTAGCCTCATCTTGAGAAGTTGCCCAACCAATCGCTGTTGGATAAAAGAGCATTTCTGCGCCCATTAAACTAGTAATACGCGCGGCTTCAGGATACCATTGATCCCAGCAGATTAATACACCAATACTGGCAAATTTTGTTTTAAAAACTTTATACCCTAAATCACCTGGGGTAAAATAAAATTTTTCATAAAATGAAGGATCATCTGGGATATGCATTTTACGGTACTTACCTAAATAAGTTCCATCGGCATCAATCACTGCAGTAGTATTATGATATAAACCCTGAGCTCTTTTTTCAAACAAAGAGGCAATGATCACTACACCCAATTGTTTTGCTAAAACCGATAATCTATCGGTGGTTTCACCAGGAATGGTTTCAGCAAGTTTAAAATTGTCGTATGACTCAACGTCACAAAAATAGAGGGAAGAAAATAATTCTTGCAAACAAATGATTTGTGCTCCCTTTTGAGCAGCTTCCTTTATTTTTTCAATTGCCTTTTGATTGTTTGCATCTTTGGATGCTTCACAAGACATTTGAATGATTCCAACTTTAACGATTGCCATTGTGTATAAATTAAATAATTGGGCCAAAATTACGTATACATTATAACTTTTTCATTAAAATTAGCCAACATATTTAGCCTATAATAATAAGGTCAAGCCAAATGAAACATTCATTTGACAGGAAGAATTTACTATTTTCCCTACATGGATTGAAAATGAAAATAGTAGCAGCGGATGCTTTACAGTAATGAAATTAAAATCAAATAGTTATTTAGCTGCAGGTGGTGTCCAGATGGTAGCGCCTATATAACGTTCATGGCCAGTTGCTTCATCTGCGAAATAGTACACGGCTACTATTTTACCATCGGGGCGCTGTACGGCTCTAGGGTAGCCCATATCCCGACTATTGCCATCACCACGAAGTACATAAGGTTCACTCCATGATTTACCTAAATCGCTACTAATTTTTGCAAGCATGCTAAAGGGTTCTTTTCTGCTACCCCAGATAATGCAAACCCTTCCATCCTTCATTTTTAACATGGCAGGAGGGTTTCCTTCACCTGTATTTTCTACAGGGTCAATTTGCCTTTGCCAACTAAGGCCATTGTCTGCGGAGTAGAAAGCTTCTATTGATTTATTTCTTCGAACGCTAACCAATATTTCCGTGGGTGATAAACGAACTGACGCTGGCATGATTGCATAATTTGAGCCTTCTGGTTCTGGTGAAATCCAGGATACAAAAGACCAGCTTATTCCTCCGTCGTTTGTTTTAGCCATCATGGGTCTTCCTTCTTTTCCATTTGATTTAGCTGCAGTCAGAAATAATAAGCATTCATTATTTCCGTCAATAATATAGTCTGTTCTTGCAGCAATTCCTTTGGTCCCCATTTCTGGTAGTTTTACTGGGCCATCCCAACTGTGCCCTTTGTCGTTGGAAGTCCAGTAAAGTGATTCGCCTCCATCGTTATTGGTCATTCGAATTGTAAAAGCAAAATTTGGGTCTTTGAAATTAATAACTTTTGGAGCAATGGGTTCTTGTAATGGAACATCTTTGCGCATTATACCATGATAGTTTCCGTGGCTTGGTACAAATAAATCTCCATTCCCGTTCTTTCCTGGATCTTCAATATTCCAGCTTTCACCGCCGTCCATACTTCTGGCGAGCAAATGAAATTCTTCTTTTTCTCTATCGATATTATGAGCTTTCGGTCCCAAATTTTTATAGGTCCCTTTTGCAAAGCCAACAAGGATTTCATTACCCCAATTCCAAATGCCGAAGTTGGCTGGCCATCCACCAAATTTATCTTTCTCATAATACACCTTTACCTGTTTCACATTTGACTGAGCAAATAAGGATAGAGTGGGAGCTGAAAGAAATAGAAGGATTAAAAAGGAAGTATATTTTTTCATATATTTTTTTTGAAATAAACTATTTACTATTCATTAAAGATAGCCATATTGGTTAAGGTTCTAAAAGAAATAGAAGTAGTTTTTTAATTTGGTAAGCAAGGTCAGTTGTTTTCATAAAAATAAAAAAACCGTTACAATTTGTAACGGTTTTGTGAATAATTTATGTGGAGAATAGCGGGTTCGAACCGCTGACCTCTTGCATGCCATGCAAGCGCTCTACCAACTGAGCTAATTCCCCATTTTACTTTTATAAATACTCTTGCGGTAGAGTAAATTTTAACAGGGTGCAAATATAATTGCACCCTGTAATAGTTTCCAAAAACAATTAGTTGAATACATTTTAATTAATCACCCCAAATTTCTCCCTTTCCATCTAACCATGATTTTACTGAATCGGTTGTAATAGATTTTGGTCTTTCTAAAGCAAAGCCTAATGCTCTATCCCAGCAAAGACTAGCCAAAACACCAAGTGATCTAGACACTCCAAAAAGTACGGTATAGAATTCATATTCCACCATACCAAAATGAACTAATAATGCACCACTGTGTGCATCCACATTTGGCCATGGATTTTTTATTTTTCCTAAGGATTGTAAAATAGGTGGTACTACTTCATAAATGTTCCAGATAGTCTGACACAATTTATCGTCTGGCATATGTTTTTTACCAAATTCCATTTGTGCAGTAAATCGAGGATCTGTTTTACGTAAAACAGCATGTCCATAACCTGGAACCACTTTTCCTGCGGTAATAGTATCTTGAACGTATTGAGATATTTGCTCTTTAGTAGGCGAATCAGTTCCTAATTTCTCTTGCATTTCGAAAATCCATTTAATCACTTCTTGGTTAGCAAGACCATGTAAAGGGCCAGCCAGTCCATTCATTCCTGCAGCAAAGGAAAGGTAGGGATCACTTAAAGCAGATCCAACAAGATGAGTGGCATGAGCAGATACATTGCCTCCCTCATGGTCAGCATGAATGGTCATGTATAGTCTCATTAATTCCTTAAATTCTTCGCTTTCAAAACCCATCATGTGAGCAAAATTTCCTGCCCAATCCAATAAACCATTCGGTTGAATATGCTCTCCAAATTTATATTTACGACGATAGATATAAGCAGCAATTCTAGGGAGGCGTGCAATCAAATCCATGGTATCTTCTAAACTAGCTTCCCAATACTCTTTCTTGTTCATCCCTGCAGCATAGCGCTTAGCAAAACTACTTTCAGTTTGTAAGGCCATAATAGCAATTACAAATTGAGTCATTGGATGCGTATTAATAGGTATTGCTTCAATGGAATCAAATACATGTTTGGGTACATGACTTCTACGTTGCAACACTGATGTAATGTGGTTGACATCTTCTGCAGTAGGCAATTCGCCTAATAACATTAAATGGAATAATCCTTCTGGAAGTGGTTCAGCACCTCCTGGAGCTTTTGGTAATTTGGCTTGTAATTCTGGAATAGTATATCCACGAAAACGAATCCCTTCTTTAGCATCTAGTAATGAAGTTTCTGTTACCAAACCAGTAATTCCTCTCATTCCTTGATAGACCTGACTAAGGGTAACTTCGCCAATTTTTTTATTGCCATGCTCTTTGAGCATTTCTTTAATTTCAGCACCCATTTTATCAGCTTTTTCTTTAAAGCTGGTTTTTAATAAATCCATATATTTAATTTAGGTATAATCTATGAAAGGAGGTAAAAAATGAATATAAAATTACGTTGCATCAAGCTGCTAAACAAAATTTTTTATTTTTTCATAAAAATTCTATTTATTCAATCTTTCTTATATGTGTTGGTTGGAAGGTCTTCAATCAGTTATTTTTTATCCTAATTTCAAGTATTATTCGATTTCATAGTAAGAATTTTTCATAATTTTCTAGCTAAATTTCATGCTCCCAATTATTCGCTGTAAGTTTGCATGACCTCACGGATTTTTTCTTTCCTGATTTAAACATTCTGAAAGCCGCTGGTCATTTTTGAATAACCAATTATCAAGCTATTTTTTATTCATCCAGTAAGTGTATTCTTCCATTTTTTGGATGTCTTATTGATGATTAAAAAGGTGGTATAATTATTCATTTATTTTAAATAGAGGATTACAAATTATAAATAGAAACGATGACCAAGTACATTTTTGTAACAGGTGGTGTTACCTCCTCATTAGGAAAGGGGATTATTGCAGCTTCCCTTGCAAAGCTTTTACAGTCTAGAGGATTGAAAGTGACCATTCAAAAATTTGATCCCTATATTAATGTTGACCCCGGCACCTTAAATCCTTATGAGCATGGTGAATGTTTTGTAACGGAGGATGGAGCTGAAACAGACTTAGATCTCGGTCATTACGAAAGGTTTTTAAATATTTTCACTTCACAGGCTAATAATGTAACCACTGGTAGAATTTATCAAACGGTTATTAATAAGGAGCGAGAAGGCGCTTACCTTGGTAAAACAGTACAGGTAATCCCTCATATAACGGATGAGATTAAACGCAGAATGTTATTAATAGGTGATACTGGTAACTATGATATTGTTATTACAGAAATTGGTGGAACAGTAGGGGATATTGAAAGTCTTCCATTTGTAGAGGCCGTTCGTCAATTGCAGTGGGAGATGGAAGAAGAAGATTGTTTGGTAGTACATTTAACCTTGATTCCATATTTGAAAGCTGCTAAAGAGCTTAAGACAAAACCCACTCAGCATAGTGTGAAACTGATGAGTGAAAATGGGGTTCATCCTGATATTATTGTTTGCAGAACGGAAAGATCTTTGAACCAGGATTTGAGAAAAAAAATAGCCTTGTTTTGTAATGTTAAAACAGAAGCAGTAATTGAAGCAATGGATGCTAGTTCCATTTATGAAGTACCGCTTAAAATGTTAAATGAAGGCCTCGATGTTATTGTTTTAAAAAAGCTACAAATTAATGGCTATTCTGCGCCAGAGCTTGGCAAATGGAAAGAATTTTTGGATAAACTAAAGTATCCTTCTGGAAAAGTAACCATTGGATTAATTGGAAAATATATAGAATTGCAGGATGCTTATAAATCAATTTTAGAATCCTTTGTTCATGCAGGTGCTATGAATGAATGCAAGGTTCAAATTGTAAATGTGCATAGTGAATTTGTAACGGAAGAAAATGTTGCGGAAAAATTAGGCAATTTGGATGGTTTGTTGGTAGCGCCTGGATTTGGTAAAAGGGGAGTAGAAGGTAAAATTATAGCCGTGCAATATGCTAGAGAAAATAAATTGCCTTTTTTCGGAATTTGTTTAGGTATGCAAATGGCAGCCATAGAATTTGCAAGAAATGTTTTGAATTTAAAGGATGCTCATTCTACAGAAATGGATGAAAATACGAGTAATCCTGTAATTGATTTAATGGAAGATCAAAAAGCGGTTACCACAAAAGGGGGTACTATGCGCTTGGGATCTTATCCATGTGAATTACTATCTGGCTCATTGGCGAATGCTATTTATGGTCAATCGCTCATAAGTGAAAGACATCGACATCGCTGGGAATTCAACAACGCTTATTTAGATAGATTTGAAAAAGCGGGTATGATTGCTAGTGGAAAAAATCCTGCTACAGGTTTGGTTGAAATTATTGAATTGAAAGACCATCCTTTTTTTATTGGCGTTCAATATCATCCAGAATTAAAGAGTACGGTGGAAAACCCCCAACCTATTTTCGTTAACTTTATAAAAGCGGCAAGAGTGTTTGCTGAATCAAAAGGGTCTGAGAGAAATTAATTCTTTTCTAAAGTGTAGCTGTTCTTGATTGATTATAAAAACTATTTTATTAAAATTTATTAAACCAATCAGCTTTAAAATACCTAGCTAAGTTGATTACTTTAAAAAACAATCAAATGAAAAATATCTTTACCTGCCTTATTTTATTGATTAGCTTTTTAACCACTCAATCTCAACCAAAAGGAATTGGTAATAATGACCCTGCCGCTAAGAAAATATTAGATGCCGTAAGTACAAAGTTCAAGACGTTTAAATCGGTGCAATCTTCTTTCTCCCTCAAGATTGAAAATAATACAGGCAAAACCCTAGGAGCCAAATCGGGAACTGTTTACATGAAAGGGGTGAAATATCGTATCAGTGTAACAGGACAAGAAATTTTTTGTGATGGAAGTATAGTTTCTACCTTTGATAAATCTACTAATGAGTTGACCATTACTAAAATTGACCCTTCGGTTAATTCAATTACTCCTCAAAAAATATTCACTAATTTTTACGACAAAGATTTTTTATATAAGTTAAATAGTGACACTAAGGTGGGTGCTAAAATGGTTCAGCAAATAGAACTTACACCGATTGATAAGAGTAAGCCATTCTTTAAAGTGTTGCTAAATATTGACAAAAAGAATCAGACTATCTCTAGTACAAAGATTTTTGAAAAATCAGGCAATGTTTATTGGTATGAAATTTCTAACATGAATACGACTACATTGGTGAATGATGCTCAATTTTTGTTTGATGCAAAGAAATACCCTGGTGTTGAAGTAGTAGATTTACGATAAATGTAACTAGGTGTTTTTAATAAAAAAACATTGGAGAAAAACTACTTCTTTGTAGCATCATTTTCACCCCATCTGTAAGTGTTAATTTCTAGTCCTGCTAAATCTAATACTCTATCCACAACGGTGGCAGCTATTTGTTCTAAGGTAATAGGTTTACTGTAAAATGAAGGGGTAGCGGGTGCAATAATACCTCCAGCAAGGGTAATCGTTTCCATATTACGAATATGAACTAAGTTGTAGGGGGTATCTCTAACGACACATATTAATTTTCTTCTTTCTTTTAGTACAACATCTGCTGCTCTTGAAATTAGGTCGTTGCTAATACCTGCTGCTATTCTTCCAAGTGTACCCATGCTACAAGGTACAATGATCATCGTATTGTATCGACCGCTTCCTGAGGCAAAAGGAGCCATAAAGTCTTGTTGAGTGTAGAATTTTACGGGGTAATCTAAATAACTATTGTTGTCTAATTCTGTTTTCCATACTTCTTTTGCATTTTCAGTTAATACGACTGAAAGCTCATCCCACTGGGTAGGCATGGCTAATAGTTTATCTAAGAGTACTTTTGCATAGATAGATCCACTTGCACCGGTGATAGCAATAACGATTTTATTCATTTACTTTGTGGTTAAATTGGTATGTAATCTACTAAACAATTATTGTATGAAAAAGGTTAACATTTCTTTTATAATTTTTTTAGTGGCTTCGCTTTTCATTTCCTTCAAAAGTAAGGAAAATGAAAAGGTGCATTGGTTGACTGTTGAAGCAATGCAATTGGCGTATAAAAAAAAGCCTAAACCAATTATTGTGGATGTATATACCAGTTGGTGCGGATGGTGTAAGGTAATGGACAAGGAAACCTATAGTGATGACCAAGTAGCTGCCTATATTAATGAGAAATATTATGCTGTAAAATTAGATGCAGAAGGTAAGGATCCTATTGAATGGAATGGTAAAAAGTATGGCTATATTGATCAACATAAAGTAAATGAGTTGGCGGCTTATTTTTTAAATGGCCAAATGGGGTATCCGACCACTGTCTTTTTTAGTTCAATTGAGGCTAATCCTGCTCCTTTGCCAGGTTATCTTAAACCAAAGGAAATTGAATCACCGCTCAAATATTTTGGTGACGGAATTTTTAAAACCAAACAATATCCCGAGTACATGCAGTCATTTAGTAATAGCTGGAAATAATTTTTTTCTCTTTTTAATCATTATATAAGTTGGCCAGCTAATTTATATTTCACTCCCTCTCTTTCATTTTTAGGTTAACAGCATTCATAATTAATTGTTAAACAAAAATTTTCTTTAACTCTTTGAGTTGAAGGCTTATAGCGTATTGCTGAAACTGATTAATTTTCTAAAATTATTTTTATTACCCTTTAAACTTTATACAAATAAATCTATCTGATAGATAGCCTGAATATTTAGCACAATTATTGTTTAACTATTTGGGATAATATTTATCACTTAAAATTTTAATTATGAAGTTCAACAAAAAGCTCCTCCTAACATTTAGCCTCATTGCATTGCTTAGTGGCTTGATGATTACCGCCTGTAAAAAAGAAGATTCATTAGTTATGCCAGCATCTAGCCAGCGACTTTCTTTGTTTCTCACGGATGATCCAAGTATATATGACTCAGTCTTTATTGACATTAAAACGGTTGAAGTAAAAGTTGACACCTTTGAAAATCATAAGCATGACGATCATTTTGGCGACAATGACAATGATCGGGATGATGATCATAAGGGTCGAGATGAATTTGGTCAGTGGGATACTCTACAAATCAATGCAGGGGTTTATAATGTCTCCAAATTAAAGAACGGCATTGACACTTTAATGGGAACAGTTACTATTAAAGGAACCATTCGGAAAATTAGGATTACATTAGGTTCAAACAATTCACTTCGTTTAGCAGGTATTTCCTACCCATTAAACTTATTGCCAGGCATCAATGATTATTTGTATGTAAAAATAAATGGCACGCATCATCAAGAAGCTGTATTAGGGCAAAGCGCTTTGTGGATAGATTTCGATATTAGCAGGTCCATTGTATCTCGGAATGGACAATATTATTTAAAACCAGTTTTAAGACCATTTTGTGATAAAAATTTTGCAAGAATAAAAGGGAATGTACTGCCAGCAGATGCAGCACCTTTAGTAACAGTTTATAATGCTACCGATACTGCTAATGCAATTCCTCACCTGAATGGAGATTTTAAAATAAGGGGTCTTAAGGACGGTGTTTATACTATATTATATAAAGGGTCAAATGGATATCGAGATACTACCCTCTATAATATCCAATTACAACAGGGAGGTGAAAAAATATTGCCTAATGTGGTTTTAACAAAATAAAATCAATTTGAATAATTACATTGCATCGAAATAGATTTTGACTATTTATTTCGGTGCAATATTTTTTATAAAATCAGTTTACCATGGAAAGAAAAGAATTTTTATCATTAATTGGATTAGGTTCTGCATCAGCTTTTGCAGCTGTTTGTATGGGTGGATGCGCAAAGTCAGCTGGAGCTAATTCCAGCAGCGTTACTCCTGCACCTACTAATGTAAATATTACCCTTGATTTAACGCAAACGGCGAATGCTGCACTTGCTACTGCTGGAGGTTATATTTATACGGGTGGGATTATTGTTGCTAAAACAATGGCGGGTAATTTTATTGCGGTTGCTCAATCTTGTACGCATGAAGGGGTAACTATTCGATATGAGGGAGCCAATCAGCGTTTTTATTGTGCATCTCATGGAGCTACTTTTTCTAATACTGGTGCCGTTACTGGTGGACCAGCCAATACTTCATTAAAACAGTATAGTACTTCTCTCAATGGTAATATATTAACCGTCTCTTCTTAAGAAAACTTCTTTTTAAAGGAGATAAAATAGGTAACAATATTTAATCAAGAATATTACTTTAAAACTATGATCGTAAGAAATTGCTTTTACTTTTTGCTATTGTTTTTTACAATGTTTTTTTCTTTTAGTTCCTGTACTACAGTAAAGGCTTATCAGAAGGGTAAATTAAATGATGGGGAGATGGTATTAGGAAGTAGGAAAATTCAAAAAACAGAAATGAGTTTTCAATCCTATCGTGAAGGTGCTTCTGGAGCGAACGGTGGAAAAACTGGGGGAGGATGTGGTTGTAATTAAATTCTAACAACCCAAGGGCTATCAATTATTTTGTCCAATAGAAATGTAAACTTACGGAATGAAAAAAATTTGTCTAGTGCTAGTTGGTTTGTACCTAAATCTGCTGGCTATGTTTGCTCAAACTAAACCAACACAAGATTCTACTCAATATAAAGATCGGAAGCTGGCTTTGGAGGAAGTGAATTTTGTTAGTAGTTATTATCATCAAGATGGTAATAATTCATCAGTAACTGGTGGAATTGGAACTGAAAAGCTTACTGATTTTGCTAATATTATTGATATTAAATTTGCTAAATACGACAAGCGTTACCGTAAGCATACTTTTACATTAGAAGGGGGAATTGATACCTACTCATCTGCTTCTTCTGATAAAATTGATTTAACCGCAAATTCTTCTGCCTCTTCTCATGATATTCGATATTACCCTTCCATTTCTTGGCTAGTAGAAAATGATAAAAAAGGAACAGGATTTGGTCTTTCTGCCTCAGCGTCTAAAGAATTTGATTATCAATCTTTCGGTTTTGGGATTAATTTTTCGAAAAAATCAAAGGATAACAATCGCGAAATTGGTTTTAAAGCGCAAGCTTATCTAGATCAGGTATCTTTAATTTTACCAATTGAATTGAGAACATCTTCAGGTGGTAGTGGCCGTTATCGAGAGCATGATGATTACCCTAGTTCTGCTAGAAATTCATTCAGTGGCTCAATTACGTATTCTCAAATAGTCAATCAAAAATTACAATTATTATTCTTACTAGATCTTGCTTGGCAAAAAGGGTATTTGAGTTTACCCTTTCATAGAGTTTATACGAATAATGGTTTAGTTCATTCTGAGGTTTTACCTTCTTCTCGTTTTAAAATTCCTATAGGAGTGCGGGCTAATTATTTCTTGGGTGACAAAATTGTTATTCGATCTTTTTATCGTTTTTATCATGACGACTGGGGCTTAACCGCTCATTCGGCAGATTTAGAAACCGCTATCAAAATAACTCCTTTCTTTTCGGTGTCTCCATTTTATCGGTATTATCGTCAATCAGCCATAAAATACTTTGCACCTTATCAGGTACATACGCCTGCTGATATTTACTATACTAGTAATTATGACTTATCAAAATTTGATAGTCATTTTATTGGAGCTGGTTTTCGAATGGCTCCTCCTAGTGGTATTTTTGGAAATCCTCATTTCAGTATGATTGAAATTAGGTATGGACATTATTTACGTAGTACTAATTTCAACTCTAATATCATTAGTTTGAATCTTAAGTTTAAGTAGAAAATAATTTTAAAGTAATTCGCATAAAAAAAGAGATGCAAGCATCTCCCTAACAATAAAAAAAAGGATACTTGCGTATCCCTTTTTTTATTTATGATTTATCTGAACTTTTTACTTTCTTTTGACTCTTTGGAGCAAACATTACCAACATCCTTTTGCCTTCCATTTTAGGCATCCCTTCTAAAGCGCCTACATCTTTTAGTCGATCAGCAAATTTGAGCAATAATAATTCACCTCTTTCTTTAAACATGATTGCACGACCTTTAAACTGAACATGTGCTTTCACTTTATTGCCATCTAGTAAAAACTTTTCTGCATGTTTACATTTAAATTCAAAATCATGATCATCCGTATTGGGAGTAAAACGAACTTCCTTCACCTCGCTGGTTTTGGATTTCGCCTTCATTTCTTTTTTCTTCTTCTTCTCATCGTACAAAAACTTATTGTAATCGATGATTTTACATACTGGTGGATTAGCCCCTGGAGAAATTTCTACTAAATCTAATTGCTGTTCCTGTGCCATTTTTAGTGCATCGGCTACAGGAAAAATACCCGGTTCAATATTGTCACCTACCAATCGTACCTCAGGTACTCTTATCATTTGATTGGTGCGATGCTCTTGTTGTTGTTCTTTTCTAAATCTTGGGTTAAATGCACCTCTAGGTGCTTTGGGTGGAAATGCCATTAATTGATTTTAGTTTATAAATATCGGGCTTGCGCTCCTGGTTTTGATTTAAAATTAATAAATATTTTTATTCAAATGATTTTTTACTTTTTACCTCTTCATTTACTAAGTCAATAAATTCAGCGATAGGCGTAACCCCAATGTCACCTTTACCCTGCCTTCTGATAGCCACCTTACCCTCATTCATTTCTTTTTCTCCTAAAACTAGCATAAAAGGGATTTTCGCTAATTCTGTATCCCTGATTTTTTTACCAATTTTCTCGTTGCGATCATCTATTTCTACGCGAATATCTGCATTTTTTAACTGAGTTGATACAATTTCTGCATAGGGCAAAAATTTATCACTGATAGGTAAAAGCTTCACCTGGGTAGGGGCTAACCATAGCGGGAACTTTCCAGCACAATGCTCTATTAGTACGGCTATAAAACGTTCCATACTTCCAAAAGGAGCCCGGTGAATCATTACAGGCCTGTGTTTAGCATTATCTTCTCCAATATAATTTAGATCAAAGCGTTCGGGTAAATTGTAATCCACCTGTATAGTCCCTAGCTGCCATTTTCTTCCAATAGCATCTCTAACCATAAAGTCAAGTTTGGGACCATAAAAAGCCGCTTCACCATATTCGACCACCGTTTTTAGCCCTTTTTCAGCCGCCGCTTCAATGATGGCATTTTCTGCAAGGTTCCAATTTTCATCACTACCAATATATTTGCTTCGGTCAGTTTTATCTCTTAATGAAATTTGAGCGGTATAGTCGGTAAAACTTAATGAATTAAACACATACAATACCAAGTCAATTACCTTTTTAAATTCATCCTTAACCTGTCCAGGCATACAAAATAAATGGGCATCATCTTGAGTAAATCCTCTCACACGAGTCAGTCCATGCAATTCACCATGCTGTTCATAGCGGTATACGGTTCCAAATTCTGCCAATCGTAGCGGTAAATCTTTGTAGCTGCGAGGGGAAGTTTTATATATTTCACAATGGTGGGGACAGTTCATTGGTTTTAAGAAAAACTCTTCTCCCTCTTGTGGTGTTTTGATGGGTTGAAAACTATCCTTACCATATTTCTCATAATGGCCGGAAGTGACATACAAATTTTTGTGACCGATATGTGGTGTGATAACAGGTAAATAACCGCTTTCTATTTGTGCCTTCTGTAAAAACTGTTGGAGTCTTTCTCTCAACATAGCTCCTTTAGGTAGCCATAGTGGTAAGCCCATTCCAACTTTTTCAGAAAATGCAAATAGTTCTAGCTCTTTCCCTAATTTTCGGTGATCCCTTTTTTTGGCTTCTTCTAGCAGTACCAAATATTCATCTAATTCCTTAGAAGATGGAAAGGTTACTCCGTAAATCCTGGTAAGCATTTTATTTTTTTCATCACCTTTCCAATAGGCACCTGCAATATTGGTTAATTTTATTCCTTTGATGAAACCTGTATTGGGTATATGTGGACCCCTACATAAATCTGTAAAATTACCTTGGGTGTACAAAGTAATTCCTCCATCCTGTAATCCACCTAAAAGATCTAGTTTGTATTGATCACCCTTATCTCCGAAATACTGGATCGCGTCAGCTTTTGAAATTTCTTTTCTTACAAAAGCATTGGATTGCTTGGCTAATTCAGCCATTTTTATTTCTAGTCTTCTTAAGTCTTCTTCTCCAATCTGGTGATCTCCTAAATCGATATCATAATAAAATCCTGTCTCTAAGGCTGGTCCCACCCAAAATTTTACTCCTGGAAACATGCTTTCAATTGCCTCTGCCATCAAGTGAGCGGAAGAATGCCAGAAAGTAGCTTTTCCATTTAAATCATTCCAAGTAAGTAGTTGCAGTGAAGCATTATCGTGAATTGGCCTACCCGCATCCCATACTTCTCCATTAATAGTCGCAGCCAACACTTTTCTTGCAAGTCCTTCGCTGATAGATTTTGCCACATCCATGGCACTAACGCCCCCTTCATACTCCCTAACTGCCCCATCTGGTAATGTAATCTGTATCATAATATTTGTAAATTCAACCTTAATTTTAAAGATGCAAATTTAACGAACTATTAGCTAATGAAGTACAGAACTAAAATATCTTTGTAATGTCTGGAACGGACGCTTTTTTATTAAAAAAGGGGAATTTTCTTAGTAGAAAGGCTATCGGATTTGATAAACTAAGCTTTACCCAATTTTAGATGGGTTTTGAAAGCTAAATAAATATAATTGCATGAAAAAAATTATTGTGGTGGCATCCTTTTTCTTGCTAGCCCATTCGATGGTTGGTCAAAAGATTAATGGGCAGTGGCGTGGTTATTTTAACGGAAAAGGGGATATCGTATTGAAAGGGGAGGAAGACACAGAATTTGTTTTAGAAATTGAAGTCAATGGTACAGCGGTGACAGGGTATTCTTACAGCTATTTTCAAAATAGAAAATATTATGTCATCTGTTCTTTAGCAGGAACCTATTATAAGAGCACTAAAAGCATGAAGATCTCAGAAACTGCCCGGATAAAGGGCCTCACCCCTCCAGATTGGGCGGATTGTTTGCAGACGCATATTTTAAGTTACGAAATCAAAGATGGTGTTGAAGAACTAAAAGGTAGATGGGTTTCTGCTGCTGGCCAATTGAGTGATTGCGGATTAGGTACTACCACCCTCACTAGAAAAACAGTGAGTAAGGATCTAGCCTCTTACAAAAAACCAGTCCCCTCAAATTCAGGGGAGGATAAAAAGTCTGATGATAAACAGACTACTCTTTTAGATAAAAACAAATCTTTCTATACAACCCCTCTGGTTAGAGTTTTGCCAAAGAAAACTGAGCAAAAGAAACCCGCTAAAAAATATACTGATAGTTTGGTCATAAAAAAGGAGCCTCTACCTAGGGAAATACCAGATATTATTGTGCCGGAGTCTCAAAAGGTGCAGGTAACCATTGTTCCAACTGTGAGAGACTTTGAAAAGAGAGCCACTCAAATAATCAAAACCATTACTATCGAACATTCAACTTTTACAGTAGACTTGTATGATAATGGAGAAGTTGATGGAGATAGTGTTTCGTTATTTTATAATAGTAAATTATTGCTTTCTCATCAACGGTTGACCGAAAAACCAATAAGCATGAAGCTAGAAGTTAAAGCTGAAAATGAGATGAGTGAACTAACAATGTATGCTGAAAACTTAGGTAAATTTCCACCCAATACTGCTTTAATGGTTATTATGGATGGAGAAAAACGCTACGAGGTTAGGATAGCTTCAGATCTTAAAAAAAGCGGTACCATACGTTTTGTTCATAGCAGTCAATTGAATTAATTGATTACAAAATAAATTACTCAAAGATTTTCTTTTTCAAGTTTGATGATTGACTAGAAATTTTTTCTTCGAATTAGAATTTAAAATTCCAAGTAGCTGATGGAATAATTGGAAATAAGCTTACCTGCTTTCCTTGAACTTGTAAACTTCCATCATAAGGACTACCGGTTTGGTCAAAATAAATAAAGTAGGGATTTTTTCTACTATATAAATTGTAGATACTAAATATCCATTCTGTCTTAAATTTCTTACGGTGTTCATTTTTTTTTGGGTTATAGATGGCCGCAAAATCTATACGATGGTAGGAGGGAAGTCTGTATTCATTGATTCGACTATATTCTTGCGTTAGTACTCCATTTACTAAGTAAAATCTTTGGGGAAGCGTAGCCGCATTACCAGTCCCAAACACAAAAGTGCTAGATAATTTCCAACGTTTATTGAGCTCGTAAATTCCAACTACACTGATGTCATTTCTTCGATCATATTTGGAAGGAAATTTTTCTCCACCATTTAGTTGAGCGAACTGTCTCCAAGTCCAACTCAAAGTATAACCAATCCAACCGGTTAATCTCCCCTTTGTTTTATTAATAAAAAATTCTGATCCATAACTCCAGCCTCTACCAAAAGTAAAAAAGTTTTCAGTGTCTTGAAGCGTATTAGGAGTATAACCTTCTTGATATTCTATTTGATTCTGCATGTTTTTATAATACAACTCTACAGAGGTTTCATACATATTATCTCTAAAGTTTTTAAATAAACCCGCTGAATATTGCCAGCTTATTTGTGGTTTTACTTTATAGGTACTAGGCACCCATAAATCGGTAGGCAGGGTAGTACCAGAATTACTTACTAAATGAATGAATTGAAAGTTTTTAGTGATCGACGCTTTAATGGAAGTTTCATCGTTGATCGCATAGCGCAATGTAAATCTTGGTTCAATACCTCCATATTTTCTTACCGACTGGCCATTGGTATATACCGTGCTATCCGTTCTGTTTCCATCCTTATCTGCTTGATATATTTTATAAGGTCCAATTTGTTCGAAGCCACTATAGCGAAGGCCAAAGTTGATTTTCACTTTATCACTCACCTCCCAATCATCTTGTATGTAAAGAGCCGCTTCATGTGCATATTTTGATTGAGCATTCAGCGGTTTAAAACTAATGGAATCTTGCCCTCCGCTTACTACACTCGGCGTAAATCGGTGGAAAGTGTACAATCCGCCAAATTTAACTTTGTGTCCAGTGAAAGGGTAAAGATCAAAATCTTGTTTTAAACTAAAATCACGAATACCAGAAGCGAGTTTTACATTTAAATTATTTTGTAATGCTTGAAAAGTGAAATTATAGTTATTAAAAATAGCCGTTGTATTTCCGAATAATCTTTTGTTATAAACATGATTCCATCGAATGGTTCCAGTGGCATTTCCCCAAGGTATATTTACTTGTAAACTCTTTTGTCCATTTACAAAATTAAATACATCCCTTCCTACATATCCGCTGATATATAACCTGTCTTTTTCAGAAAAGCGATAGTTCATTTTTGCATTTAGGTCATAGAAATAATATCCAGATCCACCAAACTGACTGTTTTTACTTACCAAAGGTTTTGTCAAAGCGTCTATATAAGTCCTTCTTGCAGAAATAATAAAAGAGGATTTATTTTTTTTAATAGGACCTTGAATGGACACCCTAGAGGCGATCAGGCCAATACCACCATCTACCTGAAGTTTTTTATCGTTACCTTCTTTCATTGCAACATCTAGGACACTAGATAAGCGACCACCATATTGAGGTGGCATACCGCCCTTAATTAATGAAACATTTTTAATTGCATCTGAATTAAAAATCGAAAAGAAACCAAATAAATGCCCTGTATTATATACAATAGCATCATCCAGCATGATTAAGTTTTGATCTGGACCTCCACCTCTAACATAAATCCCCGCACTTCCTTCTCCTGCATTTCTAACTCCAGGAAGTAGTTGAATCGTTTTTAGTAAATCAGCTTCGCCTAAAAATGCAGGGATAGCTTTAATCTGCTCAATGGGTAATACAAATTTACCCATCTGTGCATTTTTTACATTGGCATCTCTTTTTTTAGAACTTAAAATTACTTCTGTGAGTGCTTCTCTTGGTAGTAAATCAAAATTGACATTTTGATCCGAATCTAATTTTATTGAAATTAAAAGAGGTTGAAAGCCAACATAAGAACCTACTAAATCATATTTACCTTCTGTGAGGGTAAGAGAAAAAAATCCAAATTGATTACTGCTTATTCCTTTTACATTATCTTTTAAAGCAATGGTAGCTCCAATAAGTGTCTCCCCATTTCTAGCATCTTTAATATAACCACTAATAGTATATTTTTTCTGCGCTATCAACAGACAGGGTAAAAAAATAAAAAGAGTAAAAAGAATTTTTTTAGTCATTATAAATATTTCTGGTCTAAGGGTACTTGTTTTATGAAACGAATTGGAAAGCGTTTAATTATTTAGCTTTTATACTATCCTTTACTTCTCCACAATGCAGCATACCGCTTTTAAATTCTGGATGATTCTTCCCTAAATAGGGGTTTATAATTTCTTCGGTATTACTGATCCAATTAGCCCCTTTATCCTCTCCAAAAGCCATTGGACAATTTTGCCAATATAAAGTCTTTCCCTCATAATGAATGGTTTTTAGTAAGGGATAAATACTCTCTCCAATCATTCTAAAGTCTTGCCTTATTTCAGTAATATCAGATTGGCTTAGCAAACTTTCTGCATTGGCTTTAACATCACTCAATTGCTGAATAGCAGAAATATAGATACCTGAACTATCTTTCTTGAGTTCTGCCAATCGATTACTATCTGCTAAAATGACTAGTGTTTTGCAAGCCAATTTTGCAGAAATACTATCAGTATTCACCAATGCTTCTTTTAATAAAAAGTAAGCATTTAATAAACTGTCAATACCACTATTAAAAGCGGCTGAATGACTACTCGTTACCAAAGCGTCCGATTTCGCCATGTCTTGGCCTACTTTTTTACCTTTTGTAAATATCCAATAAGTGCCAAAAGCTGCGAGTAAAAGGAGGAGTAAAAACAATAATTTTTTCATTCAAATAAGTTTTGCCAAAGTTACCTATTAACAAGCAATCCTATAAATTGTTTATTGTTAATTTATTGATTGGGTTAAATAATTGACGACTGTTTAATCTATTTTGGGCTATACGATTAACTTCTTGAAATGCCATACTAAGCGCTTTTCATTCAATTGATAGGGTTAAATAACTTACTTTTGCAAAAATTATCAGTTTTTAGTTTTAGTAAATAACACCAACATGCTTTTAGGATTACAGAATGTGACTTTTGAATTTGGGGCTCGAACTATTGTGGAAGATGCTACCTGGCATATACAACCTAATGAGCGTATTGCATTAATTGGTTATAATGGAACCGGAAAATCTACTCTTTTAAAAGTACTTACTAGGCAGTATTTACCTAGTAAAGGAACTGTAGAACAAGGCAGAGAGACTACGATTGGTTTTTTACATCAAGATCTATTGAGTTTTGATACTGAAGATTCCATTTTAGAAGTTGCTTTAGGCGCTTTTGAAAGGGTGAAGGAGCTTGAAAAGGAAATAGAAGCCATTGGACTTGAATTGGAAAAAACGGGTGATGAAACCCTAGCCCATGATTATTCGGAAAAATTACATGAACTAGAGATTTTGGGCGGTTACGATATTCATCATAAAACGGAAGAAATATTACAAGGTTTGGGTTTTAGTAATGAAAGTTTACATAAACCCTATAAGAACTTTAGTGGAGGATGGAGGATGCGCGTTTTGTTAGCAAAGATGATTTTAATGCATCCAGATGTATTACTGCTGGATGAACCTACCAATCACTTGGATTTACCGAGTATTGAATGGTTAGAAAAGTATCTAAAAAATTACCAAGGGGCTGTAGTAATGGTAAGTCATGATCGTTATTTTTTAGACCGAATGGTTAATAAAGTAGTTGAATTATATCAGCAAAAATTACATTTTTACACAGGTAATTACTCCTACTACGAAACTGAAAAGGCGCTACGTGTAGATATTCAACAAAAGGCATACGAAAATCAACAAGATTATATTCGTCAAAATGAAAAATTTGTCGAAAGATTTAAAGCTAAAGCGAGTAAAGCGGCGGCTGCGCAAAGTATTGTTAAGCGCTTAGAGAAATTGGAACGTATAGAAAATGTAGAGATTGAACGTCCTAATATGCGTATTAATTTTTCTGTTGAAAAACAGCCGGGTAGGGTTTTGTGTACTTTAAAAAATGTTACTAAAAGTTTTGGAGAACTGGTAATCATGAAAGATACCGGAGCAGAGATAGATCGTGGTGACAAGATAGCACTGATTGGGGCTAACGGAAAAGGAAAGTCTACTCTCTTAAGAGTGATTGTGGGTAGCGAAGAGTTTACGGGAGAAAGAATTTGGGGTCATAATGTAGATGAATCATTTTATGCTCAACATCAATTAGAAGCTTTAAATCTTAATAATAATGTGTTGGACGAAATGAGGGAAAGTAGAAGTGGTAAAACTGATTTAGAATTAAGAAGTTTGTTGGGCTGCTTTTTATTTAGCGGTGATGATGTTGATAAAAAAATAAAGGTATTAAGTGGAGGAGAAAAGGCAAGGGTTGCGCTGGCAAAAACGATTGTGAGTAAAGCTAATTTTTTAATGCTCGATGAACCTACGAATCACTTGGATATTCATTCGGTTGATCTATTGATAGGCGCTTTAAATAATTATGAAGGAAGTATAGTATTTGTGAGTCATGATAGGCATTTTGTAAGCAAGATTGCCAATAAAATTTGGGAGATAGAAGACCATAAAATCATAGAATTTAAAGGTACTTATGCGGAATGGGAAGATTGGAAAGAAAGAAGGGTAGCTGCAGCTAAAAATGCTGAATCTACTGGTAAGGGTACAGAAACGGTAGTGAAAAATGCACCTGCCAAAACTGAAAAGGAGCCAGCTTTAAAAAATGAACCAGCCGTTCCAGGGAATTTGGAAGTTAATCATCCTAAGGGGCCGGTAGATAAAGAAGTTAAAAAGGAGTATCAAAAAAATAAAAATCGTTTTCAACAAATCGAGGAAAAACTAGCTCAGCTTAACAATAGTAAAGTTGAATTAGAGCAGTCGATGGCATCGCCTGATAGTTATACCAATAAGGAAAAGTTTCACCAAACTGAATTGGCCTATAAAAAGGTAATTGAGGAGTTGGCAATACTGAATAAGGAGTATGAAATTGTATTTGAAAAAGTGATGGAGTTGGAAGAAAAAATGGGATAAATTAGTTGGTTTTTTCAAAATTGCTTTGTGCACAATAGCGCAAATGGCTATATTTGCAAAAATATGTAGACTTGGTAGCTCAGCTGGATAGAGCATCAGCCTTCTAAGCTGAGGGTCATTGGTTCGAATCCAATCCAGGTCACTAGAAAAGACAAGAAGTCGTTGTAAACCAACAGTTTATAGCGGCTTTTTTCTTTTTGGTCAAACATAGTCAAAACATTTAAACTTAAAACTCAATAAAATTAATACCCTTAAACGAATTTAAATAAAATCAATTGCTCTACAATATTTTTATTTCAGAGGTACTTTGATATACCAAAATAACCCATCTCTCAATAATTATAATAATTAGGACTTCTTTAATCCAAGCAAAAATATTTTTTTATTTATAACTACATTTTGCATACATTTTTGGAAAACACAGCTATAAATCGGAAACATACTGCTAATGTCCTGTACCCTTAAATAAGTTATTCCACTTTACAATCAACTACGTTATTACCTAAAATAATTCTCAAATTAAGTACATGGCAGATTTGCATGTTGGCAGATCTTGTATTGGGAGGAGAGATGTGTACACACCCTCTTGCCCAAATCATCTCACATTTCTAGTTTTGAAATTAATTTAACAATATAATATATATAGCTTTCTTTAAAATTTTCTACCCCTAGCCACTTTTTTAACCATCCCCCATTCAATAATTGAATTGGTTAGTACCCCCCATATTCCTCCATATAAATAACCATTTCAATTATTTCTGTATACCTGGAATTTTTTTGTGTATATGAGTGAAAGGGTTACTCCCCCCTGAAACCCCTCCCAGAACTTGAGCCACCGAAGCACCCTCCTAGGTCCGAGTGTAAGAAAGCTCATTTTCATTTATTCACAATTCAAAAATTAAAATTATGGTACAAGTAACAGGATTTATTGAAAGAACAAAAAAGGATGGATCAACATTTATTGCTCTTGAAATCTCAGGAGGATTAGAATTGGTTCAATCTGGTAACACAGGTCGGTTTTACGCAACTGTAAAGAAGACCTCTATTCCATCAACATTTAACGAATTGGTGGCTAAGTCTTTAATTGGTACTCAAATGCCAGGTAACATTGTTAGGGTGACGGTAGATCCTTACAATTATCTCAACAAAACTACTGGGGAAATCATCCAGTTGCAACACAGTTATTCCTATCAGCCTGAAGGTTCAATGGAACTAATTGGACAAACACAAGTTAGTGAGCTAGAAATGGCTTAAAACAAAATTTACAACATGCTTCTGTAACAGCTAGAGACAATAATAGGACACACAAACAAACGCTATTTATTTCTACGTCTTTTACAGCTCTGCAGGTTTGTGAATAAGAGGGCTTGGTGGATTTTTCCATCAGCCCTTTTTTTTTAATTATTATTTTCAGGGCTTTTTAGTCTGAAAACTAAAGCATTTGCTACATCTTCTACACAAGCTACAAATGTTAATGCGTTTCCTGTATATTTAAAAGTGCCAACCAAACCGCCATCATTAGCTAAGTCAACAATTCTAGCAGTAAATGATAATAGTGCTTCTTGACATCTGCCAATAAGTGCGCCCTGATAAAAAGAGCCATTTACAGTAATTACATACACTGATTTAAAAGTAGTTGTTTTAGCTATTTCAATTGTATCATTTTTAGGATTTAGAGGATTACTTATAGTAACAGCTTCCTTTGCTACTCTATTCGAAACAACTTTAAATCCAGCAGTAAAAAGTGCATTCTCAATGTCGGCTTCCATTTCAGGGTATGAAGTTTTTTCGATACTAATAAGAGCTGTCTTGTCAAATCCTCGTATAGTAGAAGTTGACCTTTTTAATACTGCATTTAATCTTCTCTGTTCCTTAGCGGAAAAATCTTGACTAAATAAATTGATACTTATAAAGCAAAATAATATTAAGATTATTTTTTTCATTTTACTATGCTTCAGCTTGTTGGTGCAGATAAAGGTAACTAAAACGAATAACACTTTACTAAATAGTAAGTTAAAACGAATGCTTTATTTCATTTTTTTAAAAATAAATTATATGAACATACAAACAGCTCAACGTAAAAGAGCAAAAATCAAAATGGGTTTACAAGGACCCAGTGGAAGTGGTAAAACTTATTCAGCATTATTATTAGCATATGGTTTGTGTTATACATGGAACAAAATAGCTGTCGTAGATACTGAAAATCATAGTGCTGAATTATATGCTCATTTAGGGGAATATAATGTCATCAACTTAACAGCTCCCTTCACTCCAGAGAAGTACATACAGGCTTTGGAAGTATGTGAAAGAGCAGGTATGGAAGTGGTGATAATAGATAGTTTGAGTCACGAGTGGGAAAATCTTTTAGAATATCATTCATCATTACAAGGAAACAGCTTCACCAACTGGGGAAAAATCACACCTCGGCACAATGATTTTGTACAAAAAATCTTACAATCCCCTTTTCATGTAATCAGCACCGTTAGAACAAAACAGGATTATGTATTGAGTGAAAAGAACGGCAAAATGGTTCCTGAAAAGGTGGGACTAAAATCTGTACAAAGAGATGGACTAGAATACGAATTTACATTGGTGTTTGACCTTGATATGAAGAACCATGCAACAGCTTCTAAAGACCGTACAGGACTGTTTTTTGGTAAGCCTGAACAGAAGCTAAAGGTGGAAACAGGCAAGCTTATTCAAGACTGGTGTAACAGTGGAACAGAGATTACAACAGAGGCTGTTTCTAGGCGTATTAACAGCTGTAAAACTATACAGGAGCTAATTGCCTTATACCATCAATATCCTCAGTTTAAAGAGGCTTTAAAGCCCGAATTTGAACAGCAAAAAAGGACACTAATTATTAGCCAAGATTCACCTCAAAAAATCATTCAAAATGGAACACATTAATCTATTACCGCAGATGGTTCATAGAATTCATGTTGAACCAGAGCACACAGAAAATACTAAACGTTCATTCATAGAAGCAAACACAATTGTTGGTTCTCTGGAAGAAATAAAACATGAACATATCATTCCTGTTTTTGCAAATAATGAACCGCTAATTAGTCATGCAGATTTTATAGAATCCACTTCTTCCATAGCAGCTGATTTATTTCATGGAGAACGCATTTTAAAGCCTGATATAAGAGTGAGCCATGCAATCAAGGGAAGAGTTCCAGAGGCTAAAAATAAGCCAATAGACCAGCTAATGGAATGGGAAAAGACACTTTATTATGAACGAATGGCTTTCATCATTGAAATACCTTCTATTCAATCTATTGTTGATGGAAATGTACTGTCCTTAACCATTGGTGGTGTAAAAGCTTACAATATGGATAGTTTGTACAGCAGATCTGCAAATGACCAGAAGTTCAAAATATTCATTGGGTTTAAAAATACCGTCTGCACCAATTTATGCGTTTGGACAGATGGATATATGGATGATGTAAAAGTGAAAAATATAGGACAGCTTAAATCTGCCATTCACATGCTATTAGAGAGCTACAATCATCACCAACATTTAAACAGCTTAAGTAGATTGGTGGAGTATAGCATTACAGAGCAGCAGTTTGCTCACTTAGTTGGAAGGTGCAGAATGTACAACCACCTACCAAATGCTGTTAAGGAAAACATTAGCCCAATATTATTTGGAGATCAGCAAATGAATATGGTGGTGAAGGATTTTTACAAAGACAACAGTTTCTGTAGGGATGTAAAAGGCAATATCAACCTCTGGAAACTCTACAATCTGTTCACTGGAACTAATAAGAGCAGTTACATTGATAGCTTCCTAGACAGAAGTGTAAATGCATTTGAATTTATTGAGCAGGTAAGAGAAAATTTGGAAGGAAGCAGCAAAAGCTGGTATTTGAATTAAAATAAGTCCACTCTCAAAAATTAGAGGGTGGACTATTTAAAAGTAAATTATTATTATTTATAAGTTATTAATCGCTCAGTTATTGTATAATTTTCAGGAATTATATCAGACGCTTTTGTGTCAGAATTGATTTTTTTAATCCAATTTCCGTAAGAATCGAATTCGTATTTTGTCAAATATTTATATATAATATTCTGATTCTTATTAAAAACGATTTGAACTTCTTCTACTAAATTTCCTAATGAATCATAATTATAATAACAAGTGCGCCAAGTTTTTTCTTCAATAAGCCTACCTTTTAAGTCATATTTAAAACTATTTCTTTTTTCTTCTTTCCCTTTACTATTGAAAAATATTTCAGCAATAATTTTGTTTTTAT